>CALAKU010000006.1 GCA_937922925.1 uncultured Arenicella sp.
CCTTCGCTGCGAGTTTTGGTATACATGTCGATCAAATCATCGTAGTCGGACGTTCGATAGCCGTAGCGAACACCGTCAAACCGGGATAGATTTGAAGACGCTTCCGCTGGCGCAATCACATAGTAGCTTGGTAGCGCCAGCTCGGCATTTGGCAGGCTAATGTCTTTAACGATTGCGCCGAGTTTTTCAAATTCCTTCACCGCGTTGTGAACTAAAGTAGCAATGTCATTATCGAGTCCGTCACTGAAAAACTGCGACGGTAGGCCAATCACTAGACCCTCAACTGAGTCGTTCAAGTGAGCGGTAAAATCTTCTGCGGGTACATCCAGCGACGTGGCGTCTTTGGCATCAAAGCCCGCCATCGTATTGAGCATCAAGGCGGCGTCTTCGGCGGTATGAGTCATCGGCCCGGCTTGATCAAGCGATGAGGCAAACGCAATCATGCCAAAGCGAGAGCAGCGGCCATAGCTCGGTTTTACGCCGGTCAAGTTGCAAAACGCAGCCGGTTGGCGAATTGAGCCACCGGTATCGGTGCCTGTTGCTGCTGGCGCTAATTGCGCGGCAACAGCGGCGGCCGAACCGCCAGAACTGCCGCCAGGAACAAGTTCTTCCTCGGCGCTCCAAGGGTTAATCACCGGGCCGTAATGCGATGTTTCATTAGATGAACCCATGGCGAACTCATCCATATTCGTTTTGCCCAGACTAACGATGCCAGCCTTGTGCATATTCTCGACCACGGTCGCGGTGTAGGGGGCTACAAAGTTGTCTAAAATTTTCGATCCACAGGTGGTACGGCTACCATCAATACAAAAAATATCTTTTTGCGCTACTGGAACTCCCAATAAACTGGGTTTGCTTGGATCGCTATCGCTTAAGTTTGCACGAGCGTCATCGGCTGCTTTGGCTTGCGCGAGGCTTGTTTCTTCAAGCGTGCTGATAAAGGCATTATGAGTCGATGCTTTGATGCGGTGTAAGTAATCTTGAGTTAATTCAAGGCTTGAAATACGGCCTGCATTCAGATCGGCGGCCAATACGGCCAAGGTTTTGATGCTCACGTTGGGTCCTTATTTAGTCAATTACTTTGGGAACTAAGTACAAACCTTGTTCCACATTGGGGGCGATTTCTTGAAAATGCTCGCGCTGATTCTCTTCGCTTACTGTGTCTTCGCGCATACGCAAGCTGGCATCAAAAGGGTGGGTCATGGGCTCAATACCCTCGGTATTGATCGAACTCATTTGCTCGACTAATTCGAGAATATTGCTAAGCTCGCTTGCATACTTTGAGCAGTCGGCGTCGTCAATCTGAAGCCGTGCCAGTCGTGCAATATCGAGCACGGTTTGTTTTTCAATGGCCATAGTGTTTTGTATGAGCAAAATCGATGCCGACCAAGCGCCTTGTTAACAAGACTTGGCAGCGTAGATTAGGGCTCAATTTTCTCCGAATTTGAGAGGCTGGAAAGGTTTTGAACTCTTAGAATATTGCGTCTGGATGCGTGCTTTGACCGGACATAGACCCTTAGAGTGCGTTGAAATCTAGAATAACCACAAAATTACCATAGATAGCGCGGATGTTGAATAGCGCCAATCGCCGTAAGACGATACAATCCCGCGCTTAATAGACAAAATTTTCACACACTTCATAGGGCTTATTCACAGATGTTTCGCAGCATTCTCGGCTTGTTTTCAAACGATTTGGCGATCGACCTTGGTACCGCTAATACCCTGATCTATGTCAAAGAAAAGGGCATTATTCTAAATGAACCCTCAGTGGTTGCCATTCGCTATGCCCCCGGTGGTGGTCTAAATAATAAAAGTATTTTGGCGGTCGGTGCCGAAGCTAAGAAAATGTTGGGTCGCACGCCTGGTTCGATCAAAGCCATTCGGCCCATGAAGGATGGCGTAATCGCCGATTTCAATGTCACTGAAAAAATGTTGAAGTACTTCATTAAAAAAGTACAAGAAAACCGATTTTTGCAGGGTAGCCCTCGAATCATTATTTGTGTGCCATGCGGTTCAACCCAGGTAGAGCGACGCGCAATTCGAGAATCCGCTTATGGCGCGGGCGCCCGAGAAGTGTATTTAATTGAAGAACCGATGGCGGTGGCCATTGGGGCCAACCTGCCTGTTGCTGAGCCGACCGGCTCGATGGTTTTAGATATTGGCGGCGGTACCACCGAAGTTGGTGTGATGTCGCTTGGCGGCATGGTTTATTCCACCTCCTTGAGGGTTGCCGGTGATACCTTTGATGAAGCCATTATCAATCACGTGCGCCGTAATCACGGATTATTGATCGGTGAAGCCAGTGCTGAGCGGGTTAAGAAGGCCATCGCCACCGCGTGGGATAAATCCGAAGAGCGTGAGATGGAAGTTAAAGGCCGCGATATTGCGGAAGGTCTGTCACGCGCGGTTACGCTGAGCAGCAGAGAGATTTATTCGGCGATAAGTGATCCGCTAGAATCCATCGTGCAAACCATTAAACAAGCCTTGGAACAAACCCCACCGGAGCTCAGTGCCGACATCGGTGACAAAGGTATGGTGATTGCTGGCGGTGGTGCGCTGATGCGCGATATGGATCGTCGTTTGATGGAAGACACAGGCTTACCAGTGGTGATTGCTGATGACCCATTAACTTGCGTAGCGCGAGGGTGTGGCCGAGCGCTCGAAGAGATGGATAACCTGGGCGACGTGTTCGCACACGAATAATCGGCTTAAGCACTAGTTCGCGAGGGTTGTAACGGCTAATGGCGAATCCGTTCCGGAAAAGATCTGAATGGAGTCGTTATGGGGCGGTCGTTTTTATTTCGATTGTCTTATTGGTCATTGATTCGACCACCAAATGGTTGAATGGCCCGCGCAATGTGTTGTCGATTGTCTTATCCCCTGTGCAGGCCTTGGCCTCGGTGCCAGCTCAAGTTGGGCGTTTCTTTACCCCCGATCTAACCGCCGAAGCAGATTTGGACATTGCTTACGACAATCTACGTAATGAATACTTCAAGCTCAAGTCGGAAACTTTATTGCTGCGCACCTTAGAAGAGGAAAATCGTGATTTACGCGCGTTGCTAGACGCCACTGAACGACTTCAAGAAAAGGTTACACTAGCCGAATTGCAAGACGTCAGCCTCGATAGAGACAATCATCGGGTGGCCATAGGCCGAGGCTTGCGCGATGGCGTGTATGTAGGCCAAGCGGTGATTGACGACAAAGGCGTCATTGGTCAGGTAACCGAAGTGATGCCGCTCAGCAGTATCGTCGTGTTAATTACCGACCCTGGCCATGCTCTACCAGTGCAAGTAGAACGCACCGGTTTGCGCACGGTGGTTAACGGCATGGGCAGTGTGTCGCGCCTACGAGTCCCTTATTTAAATCAAAACGCCGACATTCAACAGGGCGACGTATTAGTGAGCACCGGTATGGGTGGGCGCTTCCCGAATGGCTATCCTGTCGCCGTGATAAGCGAAATCGAAACCAAGGAAGATGAAGCGTTTATCGAAGTGACTGCAACACCGATTGCAAATTTGGATCGTTCGAACAATGTTTTGCTGTTATCACGCGAGGCTAAAGAGCCTCTGATTAATGATTCTCTAAGCAATGGAGAGCCAAGTGATCAATAGTCAAGAACGGCCACTACGCTTGTCGATCGGCGTGATTATCTCAGTGTTGATTGCCTTGGTAATGACGGTTGTACAATTACCCGATTGGTTGTTTAATTTTTGGCCTGATTGGATCGCGTTGGTGATTATTTACTGGTGTTTAATCAAGCCCGAGCGTGTTGGCCCAGTGGTGGCGTTTTGCATTGGCACTTTGCTCGAGGTTTTGTTTGTACGCAGTTTCGGCGTGCTCGGTTTGGGTTTGGCGACGCTGGCCTTTATTGTTAACTCGACACACCAACAGATTCGCATAATGACGGTTTGGCAACAGACTCTACTGGTCGGCTTGTTTGTTGGCATATTAAGGTTGATTACGGGCTGGCTGTACGGAATCGTGTCGGATTTTACGATAACCAGCGAATATTGGTTTCCGATTATCGGCGCAATGCTCTTTTGGCCTTTCGTTTATATCCTCTTAGAAGAATTACGCAGCGCGTTAAGAATCCGTTAGAGATGGTCAGTTAGATATGGTTGGCGAGCAAATTGAGTTAAAGGATTATCTGCGTGAAACCAATTTAATTCACGCGCGCCTGATTGCTCTGGGTGTTGTGCTCGGCTTACTCAGCTTAGCCTTGGTGGCTCGAATTTGGTATCTACAGATTTCGCAACATGATCGCTTCGATGTTTTATCTAAAGACAATCGCGTGCGTTTGGTGCCTGAGCCGCCGGTTCGAGGGCAAATATTTGACCGCAATGGCGAAGTGTTGGCCGAAAACATTAACGTCTTTACCTTGGAAATACGCCCCAGCGAAGTCGATGACATGGACACGCTGCTCGATCAAGTGGCGCGAATCATTGAAGTCTCGCCGTCCGAGATTCGCAAGTTTAAAGGCCTGGTTCGCGCAAGACCTGATTTTGAAGCCCAAGTACTCAAGGTCAATTTAAGTGAAGCGGAAGTCGCTCGTTTTTCGGTTAATCAACATCGCTTGCCTGGAGCTGCGGTCCAGGCCCGGTTGCAACGAAACTATCCTTACAGCGGTGAATTGGTTCATGTGCTGGGTTATGTGGGGCGCATCAATCAGCGAGATTTGCAAAGCATTGATCAACAGGCTTACCAAGGCACCGACTATATCGGAAAGTTAGGCATCGAAGCGCAATACGAAGATGTACTGCTCGGGCAAGTAGGATTTCAACAAGTTGAGACCAATGCGCATGGTCAGCGCATTCGAACCTTGGATCGAAATCCACCAATTTCGGGTGACGACCTTTACTTAAATATTGATGCCAAGTTGCAAGTTAAAGCCCGGCAATATTTAGGCGATCGACGCGGCTCGGTGATTGCAATTGAGCCGAAAACGGGTGATGTGCTTGCCTTTGTCAGTAATCCAATCTATGACCCAAACAAGTTTGTTAATGGCATTGATCATCGATCTTATAATGCGCTGCGAGATGACATAGATCGGCCCTTGTTAAATCGTGGCTTGAGCGGGCGCTATGCACCGGGTTCGACCATCAAAGGCTTGGTCTCACTAACCGCTCTTGAAAACGGTTGGAGCGAATATAAAACCATCGCTTGCCCAGGTTATTACCAACTTAAGGGAAGCAGCCATCGATATCGATGCTGGAAACGATCTGGGCATGGGTCTATGTCGTTGGCTGATTCGATCATCAAGTCATGCGATGTCTATTATTACCAGATGGCCAATACCTTGGGCATCGACAAGCTGCATCAATTTTTAAGCGAATTCGGATTAGGTAAACGCACTGGTATCGATTTGCAAAACGAACCTTCTGGTTTGATGCCGTCGCGCGATTGGAAAAGGGCGCGCCGTGGCGTCGCATGGTACCCGGGGGACACATTAAATACCGGTATTGGGCAAGGCTTTATGCTGGTCACGCCATTGCAATTGGGAGTTATGACAGCAACGTTGGCCAACCGAGGAAAGCGGGTCGAGCCTCGCTTAGTTAATCGCATGGTGCACAAAAGTACCGACGACAAAGGCCGCTCCCACAAAGAAGTATTAGACGTGGATGGTCAAGAGTTAGGCCAGGTTGCTGCGAACAATACCAATTTTGATACCATTATTAACGCCATGCAGGCGGTGGTAAGCAACCCGAGAGGCACAGCCCATTATTCAGCGGGTCGCAATATGGAATACACCATGGCCGGTAAGACTGGAACGGCCCAAGTCGTCGCCATCGCGCAAGGAGCCAAATACGACGAAAGCAAGCTAACTGAATTTCAAAAAGACCACGCTTTGTTCGTGGCCTTCGCGCCGATCGAAGCACCAGAAATAGCCGTAGCTGTTATCGTGGAGAACGGTGGCAGCGGCAGTGGCGCAGCGGCGCCGGTTGCTCGCAAAGTGATGGACTATTATTTGTTAGGCAAAGACGCCGATCAAGCAGAGCCAGAGGCATCAAGTGAAAACGAGGTGGCTGTCGCGCAGCCGAGTGTGCCTTAATGTTTCGTTTCAAGATCGATTGGCCGCTTTTTGTTGGCTTAATTATGCTCAGCGCCGCAAGCATGTTGGTGCTTTGGAGCGCTGGCGGCGAGAGCACGCGCCTATTAATAAGCCAAGGGGTAAGACTTGGTGTGGCCGTGGTCGTGATGCTGGCCTTGGCGCAAATCCGGCCTGATTCTCTGTTTCGTTGGACGCCTTATTTCTACGCTGTTGCACTGGTGCTTTTGGTATTGGTATTAATTGTCGGTGATACTGGCAAAGGGGCGCAACGTTGGTTAGATCTCGGGGTGATTCGTTTTCAACCCTCCGAGGCGATGAAATTAGCCGTTCCCATGATGGTTGCTTGGGTGCTAACCCGTAAAACTTTACCACCGAGCTGGCAGAATTTAAGCCTAGCGATCGCCGTGTTAGTCGTGCCAGCGATATTAATTCTTAAACAACCGGATTTGGGTACCACGATTTTAATCCTCATGTCGGGCGCGCTGATTATTTTTTTAGCGGGCTTTGCTTGGAAGCACATCGGCATTTTAGCGATTCTTGGCGCCGTTGCAGCGCCGATTGCCTACCAGTTTCTGCATCCATATCAACAGCGGCGAATCCAAACTCTGTTTGACCCTTGGTCAGACCCATTGGGTGCGGGTTATCACACCATTCAATCGATGATTGCCATTGGCAGCGGTGGAGCCCAAGGTAAAGGATGGACGGAGGGCAGCCAATCTCAACTCGAATTCATTCCCGAGCGGCATACCGATTTTATCTTTTCGGTCTTCGCGGAAGAGAATGGCTTCATTGGTGTGGTGATGTTGTTATTGTTGTACATCGTTTTGACGGGTCGCGGCCTTTATATCGCTTACTACACCAAAGACACGTTTTCACGCTTACTTGCGGGCAGTTTGGCGATGACGTTTTTCTTTTACGTTTTCGTTAATATTGGGATGGTTTCGGGCATGTTGCCCGTGGTTGGTGTACCTTTGCCATTGATTAGTTTTGGCGGCACATCGATGGTCACACTGATGGCCGGATTTGGAATATTGATGAGTATTCACCACCACCGAAGCCTTATGTCTCACTAACCCGTCAATCCAAGCATTGCATTAAAATACTGGAATTACACATGGCATTTTTTAAAAAATCAGCACTTATTTTTGCTTGGGCTTCGTTTGTTTGCTTGCCTAGCTTCACCAATGCGATCGAACTTGATGATGAACCAAAATTATTGACTATTGCTAACGAGTTAGTGGCCGAAGGCCATTACACCATGGGCGAGTTGCGCAGTATTTTTGCCAAGGCCGAGTTTCAGCAGGGCGTGTTAGATGCCATGCAAAAACCCGCCGAGTACACGTTAACCTGGGGGCGCTATCGAAAGATTTTTTTGAAAGCCGACCGCATAGAACAAGGTGTGGAGTTTTGGCAAGAACATCAGGCGGTGTTCGATCGCGCTGAGCAAGAGTTTGGTGTTCCGGCAAGTATGATCGCTGCGATTATCGGGGTTGAATCTAAGTTTGGCCGTTATAAGGGCAGTCATAAAGTGCTGGATAGCTTGGTCACTCTCACGACCGGTTTTCCGCGGCGTTCTAAATTTTTTGGCAGTGAACTGAAAGAATTCCTCATTCTAAGCAAACGCAATCAAATAGACCCGCTGACTACCTTGGGTTCTTATGCGGGTGCTATGGGTTTTCCACAATTTATTTCCAGCAGCTATCGCAATTATGCGGTGGATTTTTCAGGCGACGGTAGAACGGATTTAATCAACCAGCCTGTAGATGCGATTGGCAGCATCGCCAATTATTTTATTGAAAATGGTTGGAAGCCCGGTGAGTTAGTAACCACCGATGCCAGCGCATCGGTTACACCAGCTTTAAATGAGATAGCAAATCGTAAGAGGCATACGCCATTTACCGCGGCAGAGCTAAGAGCCAAAGGCGCGCGCTTGGATGAACAAATAGCTGATTCCCAAGCCCTCAATATTTTGATGATGGATGCCAGTGATCGACGTAAGTCTAAAAATCGATCCGGCACCTATATTGTTCGCGCTGGTGATACCGCCTGCGAGATTGCCGAATCGCATAAAGTCAGCTGCCGAAGTTTGATTGATTTGAATAAACTCAATGCAAAAGCCGATATTTTTAGAGGTCAAAGACTAAAGTTGCCGGCAGGTGGCGAGCGAGCTGCCAGTGATTTGGCCGACGATCAAGCGCAGGTAATCGAAAACTATTTTTACACCTTCCCGAATTTTTACGCGATTACCCGATACAACCAAAGCGTGCTGTACGCGATGGCGGTGTATGAGTTGAGCCTCGCGATTGCCAAGGCCAAAGAAATGAGCACGCCGATAACGCAATGACTAATCGCCTAACAACGCCCATCAAAAGCTGGGTCAATGTTTTTTTTATTTTCTGTTTTTGGGTTTTTACTCACTCAGCAGCACAAGCTCAACCTCAAAGCCCACTTCAAGGCCAGCTGCAAGCTGATCAGGCCTTAGAGATCGAGGGGACCGCATGGTTGCTGTTTGAGCCCACGACTCAGTCAATCGTAATTAGCCATCGCGAGACTGTGCCGTTGCCACCGGCAAGCATCACTAAGTTGATGACCAACTATGTATTGTTTTCTCGACTACAAAGCGGCGACCTTAGTATGGGAGACAAAGTGCCCATCAGTACCTCTGCGTGGCGCGCCGAAGGCTCGCGTATGTTCGCTGAGGTTGGTTCTCAATTAGAGTTGGGCGAGTTGTTACGAAGCTCCATTGTGCAGTCGGGCAACGATGCCGCAATTGCTTTGGCTGAATTTGCTGGGGGTACTGAACTCGCTTTCGCGCAAATGATGAATCAGACCGCGCGCGACTTGGGCTTAACGCAATCCAACTTTGCGAACTCGAGTGGCTTGCCTGCCGAAGACCACTTGATGTCGGCCTTAGACATTGCCAAGTTGTCTAAAGCCATCATTGATGACTTTCCAGAATTTTATACGTGGTACGCCGAGAAAGAGTACACGCATAACAATATTCGCCAGTTCAATCGTAATCGCTTGCTTTGGCAAGACGATTCTGTTGACGGCTTGAAAACTGGTTACACCGAGGCGGCCGGGTATTGTCTGGTCGGTACAGCGCTTCGTAAAGGCCAGCGTTGGATTGCCGTGGTGATGGGCTCAAGTAGTGAAAAGCAGCGCAGCAAAGACGTGCTGAGTTTGTTAAATTTTGGTTTTAACAATTATGAAATCGCCAATGTTATCGATACTGAAAAAGCGTTGGCAAATATGAAAATCTACGGTGGTGATGTTGATCAACTGGAATTGAATATCCAAGGTCAAGGTTCGGTGTTAGTAAGTAAATCTCAACGCGATCAATTAACGACGCAACTGGATTACCCAGAGTATGTGCAAGCGCCGATTGAAGCAGGGCAAGTATTGGGAACTGTTAAAGTGCTGGCAAACAATCAAGTCATTTCTGAGTGGCCATTAACCGCCAGTCAAGCGGTTTCCCAAGGTTCATGGTGGAAGCGTTTAAGTGATTCCGTTAAGCTTCGCGCCAGAACGCTGTTTGCTGACTAATTGAATGCCATGTCTCACGACGACCCCAATGACGGTTTTGATCTAATTGAGTATCCGCTCGACTTTGTTTTCAAGGCGATGTGTCGAACTCAAGCCGAGCAAAGTTGTGAGCAGCATATTCGTGAATGGTTGAGCGAAGTTATTGAATCCGACACGATAAAAAAGATGTCCACCAACACCAGTCGCACTGGAAAGTTTGATTCGGTCAGTATTACTATATATCTGCAATCGCGAGAACAGCTAGAAACAATTTATCAACGCCTTGCTGATTCGCCGCAAGTGGTTATGACACTTTAGCTCGCCGTATTGATATGGACGACTGGCAGTCTGAAGAGCATTTATTCACCGGCCAGGGGCAACAAGTGTTGTTCCGGCAGTTTGGCCTAGTTGATTATCAAACCTCATTTGACGCCATGCGAGAGTATGCCTCGCAGCGCAGCGACACGGCCGAGGATCAAATATGGTTGCTTCAACATTCGCCAGTGTATACGCAAGGCACGGCCTGTGACATGGCCACCTTGTTGCCAAGTAATGTTCCGTTGGTCAAAACCGATCGTGGCGGCCAAATAACGTATCATGGCCCGGGCCAATGGGTTATGTACCCATTGCTTGATCTGCGGCGGCATAGCCTAGGGGTTAAGAGCTTAGTCGCTAATCTTGAGCAGTGTGTTATCGATCTATTATCCGATTACGATCTGGCGGCAGCTCGTCGAGAAGACGCGCCAGGCGTTTATGTCGATGGTGAAAAAATTGCCGCCTTGGGCCTGCGTATTCGCCGCGGCAATTCGTATCATGGTTTGAGTTTAAATGTCGCTATGGATTTGCGGCCATTTTCGAACATCGATCCCTGTGGATTTCAAGGTATGCGGGTAACACAAGTCAGTGACCTTGCTGAGGTTGACGAAGCGCAAATCGGTAAGGCTTTGGTTGCTCGATTTTTAGACTTGCTGTAACTGGCTATTGAGTTCGTCAAGGCGTTCAGGCGTTCCAATATCGGCCCACATGCCTTGGTAGTGAGCAGCGCTAACTTTTTGTTCAGCTAGCCAGAGTCTAAACAGTGGCGGCAGGGCCTGCTTTTCTGACCTTAGCTCTGAGAATAAGGCTTTTGAGTAGCGCGCAATGCCGCTGTAAGTGAGGGCTAAAGGCGGTTCTCTTTCCACTAATAGCCCATTGATATCAATACTAAAATCTCCGCTTGGGTTATGCGAAGGGTTGTCAACTAAGACTAGGTGTGCAGGTGAAGTGGGCACATTTAATAAGGAATGAAATGGGAAGTCGGTAAATACGTCGGCGTTAATGCTGATAAACGAATCGCTGCGGATCAGGTCTAAGGCGTTTACGATGCCGCCTGCGGTTTCCAGCGGGCCAAGCTCGCTTTCATCGGAATATTCGATTTGGACACCAAGTGAGCTGCCATCGCCCAAATAATCCATTATTTGGTGGCCCAAATGGGCAACGTTCACCACCATGTGCATAAAGCCCATTTTCTGCAATCGACGCACATGGTGCTCTATCAAGGGTCTATCGCTAATCCTAAGCAGTGGCTTGGGCGTGATGTCGGTTAAAGGCTTCATGCGCTTGCCGAACCCCGCTGCCAGCAGCATTACACTTGTTTGATCAGGGCGCAGCCCGCTGTTGCCAGTCGCCTTCATTTAAAGCACTTTCTCAATCAGGTGTTGATAGTGGTGTTCAAACTCCCGTAACTCGGGGTAGCGGGGCAATACGTCCAGCACATAACGAGCAACCAAAGGCAAATCGTTGAGATAAGCCGTTTTGGCGTCGCGATAATGGAGCCGGCAGAATATACCAAGTACTTTCAAGTGACGTTGTAAGCCTGATAAATCATACCAGCGAAGCAATTGCTCAAAGCTAAAAATAGGGTAGTCAAATTTGCTCGCCAACGCATTATGATATTGCCTGAGCCAGTCAAGTTGCTGTTCTCTTGGCCACTCGATATAGCAGTCTTTGAAAATCGAAGCTAAGTCGTAGGCGATGGGCCCGATAACCATGTCTTGAAAGTCAATAACGCCTGGTGAGTTGTCTTGGCAAATCATTAAATTTCGAGAGTGAAAATCGCGATGCACCAAAACCTGAGGTTGATGTACGCACTCAGAAATCAAAAACTGTTTGGTCATCAGCCATACCGCGTGCGCGGCTTCATAGGGGTAATTTTCTAGATGTCGTTCTAAAAACCAAGTTCGAAATAAATCCATTTCTTGCGCAAGCTTAGGCCCATCATAGCTCGGTATATTTTCAATCGATGCATTGCTGACAGCAGCTAAATCAATGCTTTGAAGTTTGATTAGCGCGTCTATCGCATCAGCGTACAAGGCTTGATGATGTTCGCCTAATTCAGATAAATAAGTTTGCGCACCAAGGTCTTCTAAGACGATAAAACCCAATTCAGCATTCGAATAATGAATTTGCGGCGCATGAAGGCCGATGTCGGCAAGCAATTTGGCGATCGCTAAAAATGCATCAATGGTTTCATGTTCAGGTGGCGCATCCATAGCGATATAAGACCCTGATTCATCGAAAATACGAAAATAGCGACGAAAGCTGGCGTCTTCCGATGCCGGCTCGAGTTTGATCACATTGATCTCAGTATGGTCATGCAACCAGTTTTGTAAACTTATAAGGCGGCTATCCATCAGTGAAATTTAATCAAAAGGGTGGTGCGCTGGCATCGCAGGCCGTCGCGCTTTGCTCTATAATCAAGGCAAGCGAGTATACTTAAATTGTCGCTGCTTGGCTTTGCTTGCCGAGCGACCCACATGATTGTTGTTTGCGGCTGACTAAATCACCTCTCTCGAGCGAAGATAATGGCAGCGTAGATACGCGATTAGCAGACTTACAATTGCGTGTGGCGACAATGACTTGGCATTTGCTGGGGTAAAGCCATGCTCGAAAAATCATAACTATAATGACAACCAACTTTGGAACACCTCAATGTTGAATCGGTTCGAACAGCTTGCAGTAACAGTAAGCGCTTCCCGCACGTCTCGTTTTTTTCTTCGCAGCAATACGACAGGTCATAGACACATATTGACCGGTTTCGCCGTGGCCGCCGCGTTTGTCTTGGCGACTCTGTATAGTCAAACGGCTGAAGCAGCTTGCAAAGGCTTTAACTGCGCTTGCTCCCCGAGTGAGCTTCAGTATGCATCGCCAGTACTGGAGGCAGACGAAGACGGTGCCTATCCAATTTCATTAGAAGCCAATGACGTCGAAGCGCAGGGAGACGATCTCGTTATTTTAAGCGGTGAAGCAGAGGTAAGTCAGGGCCGCCAAACCATTGTCGGCGACGTTTTGAAATACTATCGCGAATCTGAGCGCTTGCAGGCCGAGGGCAATGTTGAAGTAATCACGGAGGCCGGCGACTATTTGGCCAGCGACAGCGTTGATATCCATATTCCAAGCCAAATTGGCACGGTCGTTAATGGTGAATTTAAGTTGGCGCAAAATCTCGTGTCAGAAGATGGCGTCGATACGGCTTACATGAGCGCCCGCGGACGAGCTGATGTCGTCAACCTTGAAGGCGAGGGTGTTATCCGATTAGAAGGTGCTCAGTACACCACGTGCCCAGAGGGTAATCGCAGTGTCCTGATCGGCGCGAGTGAGCTGCACCTGGATCGCAACGCTGGCATTGGTAAAGCAAGAGGCGCGACCGTGCGCTTCAAGGGCGTGCCTATTTTTTATGCACCATACTTGACCTTCCCAATTAACGACCAGCGTAAAACAGGGTTTTTATCGCCGGGTTTTGGTTCGGATGAAGAGTCGGGCAATATCTTTGAGATCCCTTGGTATTGGAATATTGCCAAAAACCAAGACGCTACCATCACGCCTCGAATTTACACCGATCGTGGTACCCAGGTAGCTGCCGAATACCGCTTACAAACTCAGTCATCTAGCACGTTTGTTTATGGCGAATTTTTACCCGATGACGAGTTGTTTGGCGATGACCGTAGCTTGTTGTCGATAATTCATCAGCAGCAACTAACCTCAAACCTATCCTTGGGCGTTAATTACAATGACGTGTCTGACATTGATTACTTTACTGATTTAAGTAATCAGGCACGTTTTTTTAGTGCCACTTTCGTGCCCCGTGACGTGCAGTTGCAGTATTCACATCCCTTGTTTCAAGTGACGGCCAGAGCCAGTGAATTTCAGATTATTGACGATCGTGTGTCGCCAAACTTTGCGCCATTAGAACGATTGCCGTCTTTGAGCTTCAACACCTACTTGCCTCGAGGCCCTTACAACATTAATTATGGTGTTTATGGTAGCTACGTTAACTTTGAGTCTGACTCGGAAGTAAGGACCACCGGCACTCGGACTGCAATCAACCCATACGTAGAAGTTCCGTTTGAAACCATTTGGGGATTCTTAAAGCCGGGCGTATCACTGCATTCTCGAACTTATAGTCTTGATAACGTCAATCCAGGCGTAGAAGACAGCCCCTCGTTTACGGTGCCAATCTTCAGCCTTGACGGCGGATTGTTTTTTGAGCGTAAAGCGAGTTGGTTTGGTGAAAATGCTCTTCAAACACTAGAGCCTCGCTTGTTCTATGTGTTTGCACCAGAAGAAGATCAAGATGACGTTCCGGTGTTTGATACCAGCCAAGTTTCGCTTAATAACTTTAGCAATATTTTCCGCACCAACCGCTTTTTCGGTGAAGACCGAGTTGGCGATACCAATCAGATTACGGCGGGCCTAACATCACGGGTTATCGACAGCGAAACCGGCGACGAGCGGCTTAAGTTCAGTGTTGGCCAGTTGTTTTTGCTGGATGATCTGCAATTAAATTTTCTAGGTACGCGTCAGCCTATCGAACAAGGCTTGGGTGATTTACTCAGCGAATTGCGCACGCAGTCCGGCGCTTGGAGTACGTATACGTTTCTGCAATACAGCCACGATTTAAGTGAAATTGTGACGGCTCGATTTTCGCTTGGGTATACACCTAGAAACGATGCCCGCAAAAATATCAGTATTGGCTATTACTTTGTTAATGGTTTTACCCAAGACCTTGATCAGATTACGACGTCGGTCAATTGGCCAATCTCCGATCGATGGCAGTTTTTCGCAAATAATCGTTACGATTTGGAGAACTCTGAGAGTCTAGCGAGCACGCTTGGAGTAGAGTACAACGGGTGTTGTTGGAAGGTTCGTTTGATCGGCACAGATCGTATCAATAATCGTTTTGGCCGCGTTAATGCTAACGCCGACGAAGAGCGTAAACGCTCTGCTATCTTCCTTGAGCTTGAATTGACTTCACTTGGTAGTATTCGTACAGGTCTTTAATATGAAACAGCGTAGATCAATGGCGCATGCCTTCAAGGCGGTGCCAATGACCATTCTTTTACTTATTGCCTCGGTTTCGCCGGGGCTTGGCCACGCCGCCTTTATGGATCGCGTTTTGGTCATTGTGAATGAAGATGTGATCACTCAAGCTGAATTTGATTACCGTTTGAAGTCTGTCATTCAAGATTTCCGGACGTCAGAGCGAGAAGTGCCGCAAGACCTCCCTAAACAGCTTTTGGAAGGCATGATTAGCGACATGCTCCAAGTTCAAGAAGCCGAGCGTCGAGGAATTGAAATAAACGACCAGGATCTTGATCGTGCTATCGAAGTGTTTGCTGGGCAACAAGAGATTACAGTAGGCCAGCTCAAGGCGAGCTTAGAGCAAGAAGGGCAATCATTTGAGTTGTTTCGTGGGTCGATTCGAGATTCACTGGTGATCTCTCGCCTAACAGACTTTTACGCTCAGCGACGGGTGCAAGTTCCCGCCTATGAAATAGAAACGGAGATGCGCGTCAACAATTTAGATCAAGATAATTCAGAGTATCAGTTAGCGCATATTTTGATCAAAAATCCCGAATCCAATACCGGCGTCGCGACACGAGTTCGTGATGAACTCGTAAACGGATTGAGTTTTCAACAGGCCGTTTTGACTTATTCAGAGGCTACCGATGCGCAAGAAGGTGGTGTTATCGGATGGCGCACAGAGCAGCAGTTACCCACTATCTTCGCAGAGGCTGTAAAGCAGATGCAAGTCGGCGAGGTCTCTCCAGTGCTTACCAGCGGCAGTGGCTTGCACATACTCAAGTTATTGGATCGCCGAGGCGATTTAACCGAAATCGTACAATCTAAAGTGCGGCACATCCTAATTAGTGCAGAGTCTGAAGTCGCGCGATCACAGGCGTCTAAAAAGTTGTTCAATATTCGCCAACGTATCATTGGTGGAGAAGACTTTGATCAGCTGGCGCGTATATTTTCTGATGATTCAGTGTCGGCGGCAGCAGGCGGAAGCTTAGGTTGGGTGTCCCCCGGTGAAATGGTACGCCCCTTTGAAGACGCGTTTGAAAAACTGCCGTTGGGAGAGATTAGCCAACCTGTGGCAACTCAGTTTGGTGTGCACATCATGGTAGTCGAAGACCGTCGAAAGAAGAACGTAACGGAACAAATAAAGCGCCGGCGAGTGGAAAATTTTCTTCGTAGAAAACGTGCAGATCGTGAATATAAACAATGGGTTGGTGAGCTTATGGAAGGCGCATACATTGAGCGCGTTGCCGATCCTGAAGTTGCAGTAAATCTTTAGTTTTCCAGCTAAACGCAGTCAGTTTATAGGCTGGTGAACCGGCTGGTTTTTGCTTGGGTTTTGGCCCGGCAAATGTCTTGACTAGACCGAGTGATCTGAGCTTTTAGGGCGGTCTTATGGTTAAACTTTAGCCTCAACCCAAAGCGGTAATTAATACGATGCAAAATTAAAAAAAGGCGAGCACCTCTGGAAAGATGCTCGCCTTTTTTATGCGCTGCCTAGCTGCCTATATATCGAATCGTACTGAAATAGTTCGCGAGCTAACCATCAAATTAGCCGTCTTGCTCTGCACTGGCGCAGGGTTGCATAAGGTTTGACGCTTCTGAACCCGGTGTCCGGGCTAGCCTGTTGTTATCCGCTGTTTCTTTGTATCAAGTTAGTATCAATCGCTTCAAGGCTTTAAGAGCCTTAGGTGCCAAATTTAAATCATTTGACGTTCTTTTATCTCGTCCAAGGTTTTGCAATCAACGCATAATTCGGCGGTTGGTCTTGCTTCCAAGCGTCGAATACCAATCTCGATACCGCATCGATCACACCAACCATAATCGTCGCTGTCTACCCTAACGATTGTTTGATCTATCTTTTTAAGCAGCTTGCGTTCTCGATCGCGATTACGTAATTCCAAAGACATATCCGTTTCCTGGCTTGCTCGATCATTTGGGTCGGGATGGTTAATGTTTTCATCCTGCATAAGATGAATGGTTCGAGAGACTTCGTCTAGCAAGTTAGTCTTCCAAGCCACCAAAATGTTGCGGAAGTGATCAACCTGCTTATCGTTCATGTATCGTTCTTTGGCCTTAATTTTATAGGGTTCAATGCCGTGAATCAGGCCGTCGTTAGCAGAGCTGCTGACTTTTTTTGCCACTTTCTTTGCTGCCTTTTTTGTCACTTTTTTTGCGGTTGTCTTGGTCACTTTTTTGCTTGCCTTTTTAGCGGTTGGCTTAGTGGCTTTGGTCGCCACCTTCTTAGTAGAGACACTCTTAGTCACCTTCTTGCTTGCTTTCTTTTTGCTCGCGGTTTTTTTGGTCGCCATGATTGTGCCTCAAAGAGTTAAGTTGCTTACCCTCGCTCGTCATCGTCAAGGGAGACGTCATTGTAGGAAAAAGCCGATTTTGCAATTGCCCAGATGAAAATTAGCCCGTGTTTTTACACTAAAGTGCGGCGTTAATCAACGCATAAAACAGCTTTAATTATCTGCCGGTGCAAACTGCAAAATTTAGTGAGATACCTTGATTTACAAGCTTTTGGGTATTGTCCTCTGTTATACTTGAAGGTCCCAGCCAAATGGGGCTAAAACTATAATTTTTTGATCAAATTGGGTGAACACTATGACTACACCATTAGGAAAAATTTTCTTAGTGTCTGGATTGGCACTTGCTGTTGCAGCTTGTGGAAACAGCGAAGATGGTTCTGCGATATCAAATGCGATTGACGCAACAAAAGAAGCGGCGACCGACGCTGCTAACAGCGCTGGAAAAGTCGCTGATGGCGCAGTTGAGATGGCGAAAGATGCTGGCGAAGCCGTATCTGACGCTGCCGAAGGTGCTGCTGAGATGGCAAAAGACGCTGGATCAGCTGTAGCTGACGGTGCAGGCGACATGGTTGATGGCGCTGCCGAAATGGCCAAAGACGCAGGCGGAGCCGTGGCTGATGCCGCTGGCGGAGCCGCTGAGATGGCAAAAGACGCTGGATCAGCTGTCGCCGAGGGTGCAGGTGATATGGTTGATGGCGCAACAGAAATGGCGAAAGACGCGGGTGGCGCGGTTGCTGACGCAGCCGGCGGCGCTGCTGAAATGGCCAAAGACGCTGGATCAGCGGTGGCTGATGGCGCCGGCGACATGGTAGACGGTGCAGTAGAAATGGCTAAAGACGCAGGTGAAGGCGCTGCTGAGATGGCCAAAGACGCTGTTGACGGAGCTGCTGAAATGGCCAAAGACGCCAAAGACTCTGTTGACGGAGCCGCTGAAATGGCCAAGGACGCAAAAGATGCTGTTGACGGAGCTGCTGAAATGGCAAAAGACGCAGGTGATGCGGTCGAAGGCGCTGCTTCAGACGCTGTTGACGAAGCTAAAGACGCAGTAGATCAATAATACGATCTTCTTGCTGAGCCTTGCACAGATAGGGTGAGGCCAGTAAGGCGTCAAAAGGTGCCAACTAAGCGTACTTTCAAGCAGTGCAATCTCCGTGAGTTTTCACTAGGAGCGCCGTTGTAAGGCAGTAAATTTGTTTGCTGTACTCAGTTGGGCCGATGTAAAACAGAAAGCCTTGGTTTTTTAGCCAAGGCTTTTTTGTTTTTCTGTTCGACGCTTTTTTAAAGTATTCAAAAAGTAGTTAAGTAGCGAGCAAAACTCAAGTTGGCCCACTCGCGTCAGTCGTTAGGCGGTTTCTCTGTCTATGAGCCTCTCATTCGCTTTCTATAAAAAGTAAGCTTATATACAATAATGCCGGATCGTCGGCTCGATTAGCTCAGGCTGCAATAAACATGATCACAGCAACGATGATCGAAACTAACAAAATCGCAATATTGATAATTAGATTGATCAAAGCTAGCAGATTAACCAGATCAGACAATGTACTCAGTAAAAACCTTTGACCACCAACACTAAATTGACTAGCGAAGATTCTATCAAGCAGGCTGAAAACCAAGGTCAGGTCGAATTGCTTCAGCGCTTGCATCTTGAAACAGGCCGCATCCGTTGGCGGGCTCTACAGCGCTTTTTTGCCCAAGGAGTGGTATTGAAAGTAGCGCCTGAACGAGATTTGGTCAAAGTGGCGGCACTCTTTGCCAGTGACGATGCAGCAGCCTTGGCTCCCTTGCTAAACACCAGCGAAATCATTGCCCCAGACGATGCTATTGCGCGTGATTGGTTTCATGATGATGTTGAGGTGTGGAGTATTGTCGTTGCACCTTTTGTTTTAGTTCAAGAGTTGAGCGAAAACGAGTAAAACATATGGTCTGGGAGGCCGATGTTTTAGCGCGACTGGTTTCTTCTTTTGAGTCTTCCGTCCTTCCTTTGTGTTCAGTGTCGTATTGTACTAGCCGATTGTCATCGCGGAACGACTAATACTCTTCACTTTTCGAAGTTTGTTTTCGCCTAACCTGACGCGCCAATGCTGGTTTCAAATACGAGTTCTGGATGAGCGTGTTCGCGCTTAAGCATGTCGAGGTGACACAAAATTTAGCCAGATGATTTTATCGTGATGTCGGCCAGTATCCAAATTGGGAATAGATCAAATGGGGTATTGTTTTGAACCCACTATATCGAATCAACTGTTGTGCACTAAAGCGCTATTTTGAGTCACGACATTAAGGTCAAAACCGGTTTAAAAACAATGATTTGTGAGTGTATTCAGTAAGTAACACTGTTGTAATAATTCTGTCATAAGCAAAGACTAGCATGGCGTCAGTTTATAAAACCCGGACTCATCTACGGAGACTTAACTGTGAAGAAATTATTAATTGGGTTGGCTTCAGCAGCAGCTACTATCAACGCCTCCTCTGCGTTTGCGCGTGAGAACATCGAGATTGTTGGTTCCTCAACTGTTTATCCTTTTGCGACAGTCGTAGCAGAGCGATTTGGTAAAGCAAGCGAATTCAAAGCGCCAAAAGTTGAATCAACTGGCTCGGGCGGTGGCCTCAAACTGTTTTGTAAAGGCATAGGCGTGGCCACACCAGATGTTACTAACGCCTCTAGAAGAATCAAATCAAGTGAATTCGAAAAATGTCAAAAAAATGGCGTTACTGATATCGTCGAAGTATTGATTGGTTACGATGGTATTGTGCTTGCCAACGCAAAGGGCAGCGAGCCATTGCAATTGACCCGTAAAGACATTTACCTCGCTCTCGCAGCACAAGTGCCGGGCCCCGACGGCAAATTGATCGACAATCCAAACAAAACGTGGAAAGACGTAAATGCGGCTCTTCCGGCAGCGAAGATTGAAGTTTTGGGCCCACCACCGACATCCGGTACTCGTGATGCATTTGCTGAGCTTGCTTTAGAAGGCGGGGCTCGCAAAATCGAAGACATCGCTAAGTTGAGAAAGCTAAATGCCGACCAAGGCGACGAAATTGCCGCTCTAGTCGCAAAGTTGGGCGCGGAAAAAGCGTGGGAAGCCGCCGTTGAAAGTAAAGGCGACAAAGCGAAGGGCAAAGACGTAGTTAAGATTATTGGCCGCTCTGTTCGTGAAGACGGCGCCTATATCGAAGCAGGCGAAAATGACAATCTAATTGTTAACAAGTTGGTTGCGAACCCCAATGCGCTTGGCATCTTTGGCTTTAGTTTCTTAGACCAAAATTCGGATAAAGTGCAAGGCTCAGTAATTGATGGCCAAGACCCAACCTTTGAGGCAATTGCTGCCGGTGAATACAAGGTTAGTCGTCCTTTGTACTTCTATGTCAAGAAGGCACACATTGGCACGGTTCCCGGGATTAAAGAATATCTTGAGTCATTTTTGTCTGAAGACGCAATCGGCCCAGACGGCTTTTTGATCGATAAAGGCTTGATTCCATTAGATGAAGACAAATACGAAGAGATGTCTTCAGCGGCGCGGTCACTGACAAGTTTGGCCTTATAGGGCTTGTTAAGTATATCCACATTAGCGCCAGGTATTTGTGCTTGGCGCGCAAAGAAGCGGGTTGGCTCGATGCTTACTCGCTTTTTTATTGGCGCGGCAAGGCAACACTTTAATTATGAAAGAGCGCCACAAAAGTTCTATTTGGCCCATACTTGGGCAACAAGGTCCAATTGAATCGATGTGTTCAATTGACTCGGCATTGCAAAGAAACACACATATAATCGGATTCAACAATGTGTCAGCAAACCGCTTGTTGGCGTACAAAAAGACATAAGAGAATTGCTCGTTAAATGAATTTATCTACGCTATTTCTGATTATTGTAGCGGGTACCGTCGTCGCCTATTTTTTAGGCCATCGACGATCCTTCGCCGTAGCGAAACCGGTGGGCGGCGTGCGAAATCTGGCAACGCTGCCGAGCTACTATGCCAGCATGATGGGCTTGTGGGCTCTCGTGCCGGCCTTAATGGTTGTGCTACTTTGGTCGGTCTTGGATTCTGCCATTATTGACTCGCTGGTCAAAAGCACAATGCCATCCGAAGCCAAGCAGTTAGACGATGATAGTTTTGGCTTGATTTATAACCAAGTCGAGAACGTAGCGGTGGGCATTGGCAGCATTGATGCGCTTGGTAGAGAGTACGAGCCAGCCGTTGAGCGCTTGCGTAATCTAAATGCCTTAAGCGATAAGGCGATGCCAATTTTGACGATTGTTGTTTTGCTCTTGGGCGCCGCTCTGGGATTTAAAGGAATCAAGGCCACACACAATGCTCGTTACGCGGTAGAGCGTGCGTTTAATATCTTTCTGTTTGTTTGCTCGAGCATCGCGATTTTCACCACCTTTGGCATTGTTGCTTCGGTGTTGTTTGAGTCGATTAACTTTTTTCAGAAAGTGCCGTTTTTCGATTTTGTATTTGGTACTCATTGGAGCCCCCAGATCGCCATTCGAGCCGATCAGGCGGGCGCCTCAGGCTCATTTGGGGTTATTCCTTTAATTGCAGGCACTTTATTAATCTCGGTGATCGCACTTTCAATAGCGGTGCCAGTTGGTTTGATGTCTGCAATCTATTTGTCAGAATACGCCACGACCCGCGCCCGCGGCATTATCAAACCAGCCCTTGAAGTCCTCGCCGGTGTGCCTACCGTTGTCTATGGCTTTTTTGCCGCTTTGACGGTCGCTCCAGCGGTGCGCCGGGTCGGCGATTCCCTGCGAGATTGGGGCGCGAACAATGGCATCGATTGGTTGGCCAATCTCGCGGTGTCGAGCGAAAGCGCGCTCGCTGCGGGCATGGTGATGGGGGTAATGATCATTCCGTTTGTGTCGTCGATCTCAGATGACGTAATTAATGCCGTTCCGCAAAGCCTGCGTGATGGCTCCTTTGGCCTCGGTGCCACACAATCTGAAACCATCAAACGCGTTATCTTCCCAGCGGCATTGCCCGGCATTGTCGGCGGTATTCTGTTGGCTGCATCGCGTGCGATTGGCGAGACCATGATCGTGGTGATGGCGGCGGGTTTGGCGGCCAACCTAACGATTAATCCGCTAGAGGCCGTGACAACGGTAACGGTTCAAATCGTGACACTATTGGTCGGCGATCAAGAGTTTGATAGCGCTAAAACCCTCGCGGCGTTTGCTTTGGGCTTGTTTCTGTTTGTTATTACGCTGTGTTTAAATGTCATCGCCTTGAAGGTGGTGAAACGATATCGTGAGCAATACGATTAAAGGTTAGCCATGTCCACATCGACCTACAATTCAGGCAGTGACGCCGATCAGCGCCGAGCCAATCGCACTAAAAAACGTAATGCGGCTGAAAAGCGCTTTCAATGGTATGGACGGCTTTCTATTGCCTTTGGTATCGCCTGTGTTTTGTATCTTTTCACGGATATTATTTCCAAAGGCATTGGCGCGTTCACTCAAACCTACATCAATGTCGAAATCGAGTTTGATCGAGAGATGTTGCGTCTTGGGGAAGCGCCCACTGAAAAAGAGATCAAAGCCGCGAGTTTTAATAGTTTTTTTAAGAAAACCTTAAGAGCTAAGTTTCCAGAGGCGCAAAGCCGTCGAGAGAAGAGCCAGCTGTACGCAATGTTCTCAAGTGATATGCCGCTGATATTGCGCAATATGGTGATCGAAGCCCCCAGCATTTTAGGCACAAAACAAAACGTGTCGATGATAGCCGATGATGATTTTGATACTTTTTTTAAGCATACCTACGGGCGTGATCTAAATGCAGAAGATCGCATTAGTCGCTTGAGTGATTTTCAAGAATCCATTCTCGGCAAACTGGTTGACTCTGGGGCGGTGGAAAAGCGTTTCAATACAATCTTCTTTACCAACGCTGATTCCAGAGAACCAGAATTAGCCGGTATTCGAGGTGCAATCGTTGGCTCGATTCTAACCTTGTTGGTTACCTTAATACTCTCTTTTCCGATTGCGGTCGCAACCGCGATCTACTTAGAAGAGTTTGCGCCGAAGAATAAAATCACCGATTTCATTGAGGTCAATATTAATAACTTAGCCGCGGTTCCGTCCGTGATTTTTGGTTTGCTGGGCTTGGCCATGTTTATCAATGTTTTCGGCTTGCCACGCTCGATCCCATTGGTGGGAGGTTTGGTGCTTACCTTGATGACTTTGCCAACGATTATTATTTCAAGTCGCTCGGCAATTAAGGCGGTGCCACCATCGATCCGTGAGGCTGCTCTTGGTATGGGCGCATCAAAGGTTCAAACCGTTATGCATCACGTTTTGCCATCGGCCATGCCAGGCATGCTCACAGGAACGATTATCGGTATGGCTCAGGCCTTAGGCGAAACTGCGCCGCTTTTGATGATTGGAATGGTGGCTTTTATTGTTGACGTTCCCGGTGGTATCAGCGACCCAGCTACCGTATTGCCAGTGCAAATTTTCCTGTGGTCAGATAGCCCTGAGCGCGCCTTTGTTGAAAAAACATCAGCCGCGATTATGGTATTGCTCACCTTTTTGATTATCATGAACAGTCTCGCGGTCTGGTTACGAAAGCGTTTGGAAAGACGTTGGTAATCGTGGCTTGCGTATATCGCTTAAAACTTCACTATGAACACTGCACAGACATCTATGTTAGATACCGCTAAAGAAACCTACCAAACCGCAGGTGAGCCATTTCTGGATGAACCCAAAATGCGTGTTCGCAATGCCGACGTGTTCTACGCCGATAAGCAGGCAATTTTTGATGTGAACATCGATATCGGTAAAAATGAAGTGATCTCGATGATTGGGCCATCGGGCTGCGGCAAGTCGACATTTTTGCGTTGTCTAAACCGCATGAATGACACCATCGATATCTGCCGCGTGACCGGTGAGCTGTTTCTTGAAGATCAGGATATCTATGATCGCTCAATCGACGTGGTTGAATTGCGTGCGCGAGTGGGAATGGTGTTTCAAAAACCCAACCCGTTTCCCAAATCAATCTACGAAAACGTAGCTTACGGGGCCCGCATACACGGTTTAACCGACACCAAGGTTGAACTAGATGAGCTGATTGAAAAAAGCTTACACCGCTGTGGTCTTTGGAATGAAGTTAAAGATCGCCTTGAAGAGCCAGCCACTGGTTTGTCTGGCGGGCAGCAGCAGCGGTTGTGTATCGCACGCGCGATAGCGGTGAACCCAGAAGTTATTTTGATGGACGAACCTTGTTCGGCGCTTGACCCAATCGCAACGGCGACCGTCGAAGAACTCATTCATGAGCTAAGTGAAAATTTTACGATCTGCATTGTGACGCACTCAATGCAGCAAGCCGCTCGAGTTTCGTCTCGTACTGCTTACTTTCATTTAGGCAAGTTGATCGAAGTAAACGATACGTCAAAGGTATTTACTAATCCCGAACACCAATTAACCGAAGAATATATCACCGGTCGAATTGGCTAAGTCATTGAACAAATCACAGGTCTGGTAACATGAATGAAGATGTAATGGTTGGCGGCCATATATCCCGCCAATATGACGAGGAGTTGGATGAAATTCGGTCGCGCGTATTGCAAATGGGTGGGCTGGTCGAAACCCAAATGGATAAAACTCTAGATGCCTTGCGTGAAGACGAGAGCGATCACATCGTTGACGTTGAAAAGCTTGATCGTAAGGTCAACAAAATGGAAATGTTGATCGATGAAGAGTGCACTCAAATACTCGCTAAGCGCCAGCCCGCTGCTGGTGATTTAAGGCTGATTATTGCCACCTCAAAATCGGTTCGCGATTTGGAACGCATTGGCGATGAGGCTGAGCGCGTTGCACACATGGTACGAAACGCCATGGACAATCAAATTTCCAAAAAAGCATTCAAAGGTTTGTTGTCTCTGGGCGAGCAAACCAAGGAGCTGCTGCATAAGACGCTGAATGTCTATGCGCGCATGGAAACCCGCAAGGCCGTTAAACTCATGCGCAAGGACCAAGAGATCGATGATGAGTATTCACGGGTTGTTTTACGCTTGATCGAGTACATGAAAAAAGACCCCGATAATATTTCGGATGCCTTAGACGTGATGTGGGCCGCGCGTTCATTGGAGCGAATTGGCGATCATTGCATTAATATTCTTGAGAACGTGATTTACCTTGTCGAAGGCGAAGATGTGCGCCACACCGGTATCAAAGAGATCAAGCGGCAGCTGTCAAACAGCGACTGAAAGACGAGTTCGCTTGATAGCTGTTTCTGGGTTCATCGTTGAGATGACCTACGCCATATCTAAAGTACTCGCAATTTGAATTGGCGCCGCGTATTACAGGCGATAAACGCGAGCAAAGTTATCACTGCATTGAACGCCAAGGTGAATTAATCGCCTTGGCGTTTTTTGGTTATACTTCGATCAAATTAAGCGTGTAAACCAAAGTCAAAGTGCCAATAAAACTTGCGATAAGAGAGATACAGGGCGAGCAACTCAATTCTGCTTTTGCGGGCCAAGCCGTTCAAACTCAAGGGGTAGTGACAGGCCTAACTCGGCGAGGCTTTTTTATCCAAACTGCAGATAAACAATGGGACGAAGTCGGTTCTGATGGTCTGTTTTGCTACAGCCGAGAATGGATGCCCGAAGTAGGAGCGGTGCTAAGGGTCAGTGGTGAGGTCGTCGATTTTTGTAAGCACGATACGGCCAAACCGGTTACTCAATTGCATGTTGATGAGCTCAAACAGCTGCGCTCCAGTGGCGCTGAGGTTGAAGCCATCACTGTCAGTCACGACCTATTGCCGCTTGATCCAAATGAATTGGCCAAAAGGCTCAACAGCCTAGAAGGAATGCTGCTTCGCATTCCCGCCGGTCAAACATTCTTAGCGCCGAGTAATAAGTTTGGGGACTACGTGGTGGCCTTGGATTCGCCTGAGGTTGATGAATCAGAGCTTCGCACGAATTTCGGTGGCATGATTCCCTCCGCCGACACTGAATTGCGTTGGTTTCCGGGGTTTCGCGTGAGCAATAGTAATCATGCGAAACGCTTGAATCTTGGCGCCAAACTCACCAGCGACGTGGTCGGCCCCTTGAATTATCGTGCCGACTCTTATCAGATTTCGGTTAGCCAGCCATTTGAATTTGACCCAGCGTATGTGACCCATGACGTTACCACGTTGGCACCGGAACCCGGGCATTTGAGCGTGTTGACCCTGAATTGTTTTAATCTTGACCCGCAAATAGAGCGAGACGGTTTGGTTAACAACCCCAGACTCGACAGTGACGACGATTGGGGCGATGGGCGTTTTCATACGTTGGCCCAAGCAATTGTTTTGCAAGCCAAGTCGCCAGATATCGTGGCATTGCAAGAAATTCAAGACAACGACGGGGCTGAACAATCTGAGGTAACCGACGCTAGCCAGACGTATCAATTATTGATTGACTGCGTCAAAGAGTTGAATGGGCCACACTATTTATGGGTTGACGTGCCGCCAATACTCGGCATGGATGGGGGGCAGCCCGGAGGCAATATTCGAAACGGCTATTTGTATAACCCCGACACGACTGAATTACTCGACCAGAGTGTATCGGTGCTTGGTCGGGAGCTGGCTTGCTTTGAGGACTCGCGCAAACCGTTGCTGGCACATTTCAGAGAAAAAGACAGTGGCAGCGTCGTCGCCGTGATCAATGTGCATCTTGCATCGAAACGTCATCAAGCCAGTATTTTCGCGCCCGAAAATGCCGGTATTGATGCCAAGCTCGATGTTCGTTTAGCCCAAGCCGCTTGCGTATATGAGCAGACTAAAGACCTACGAGATCGCGGTATTGATTTCTACGTTACCGGTGATTTCAATGACACTGAGCACAGCCAAACTTTGGCGGTGTTCGAGGGCGACCAAAACTACAATCTATTAAAGAACTTAGCGCCGAACGAACGCTATGACTATAACCATCGCGGGAAGCTACAAGTGTTGATGCACGGCATTGTCAGTCGAGAATTTCACGCAGGCGGGCGGGCTGAGTATGAAATTATCCATGGCAATGAGTTGATGGGTATCACTCCAGGCCAAGAGAGCGATAAACCCAGCGATCACGCCTACGTTATTGCCAAGCTCGACTTACGCTGAGAAGATTTTTTGGCGCTATTTTATGATGCGCATCGATGCCTAGTGCTCAGTACTTAATGCTTGATGTTTTTTACGATTAATTGGCTATAGCGATTACTTTGTCGGCGCCGCCACGCAGTAGTTTTTCTGCGGGAAACTCGCAGATAAATCGACTGCCTTCGCTTTCAGTACTTTCGATGCGCAGGCTTGCATCGTGGCGTTGCAACACGTGTTTCACAATCGCCAGCCCTAAGCCGGTGCCCCCGCCGTCACGAGACCGATCCGTGTCGACTCGATAGAACCGTTGCGTTAAGCGGTTTAGATGATGCGGCGCAATACCCAAGCCATTGTCGATGACATGCAACTGAGCTTGATCTTTGTTCGCTCGCCATACGACACCGATTTTTCCGCCCTTAGGCGTGTAATGAATGGCATTGGTAACGAGGTTAGAGAACGCACTGTGCAGTTCGGTAGAGGCGCCAGTTAGAGCAATACTGTCGTCAATATCCAGTTCTAAGCGATGTTCTTTTTCGTCCATCAAAGGTTGCAAAGCCTCGACGATGGTATTGATCAAATGGCTGACGATAACCGGTTCATGAAGCGCCGGCTTATCGGTGTTTTCTAACTTGGCTAAATACAATAAGTCGTTAACGATCAATTGCATGCGCACGCTTTGTGAATTCATCTGAGCGAGCGGTTTTTGAAAGCGCTCAGGCATGTCTTTGCTGTCGCTTAGTATTTCGACATAGCCTCTGAGAACCGTCAACGGTGTTTTCAGTTCGTGCGATACGTTGGCGACAAAGTCGCTGTGAATTTGGTTGACCTTGATCAAGCGACTGACATCGCGAGCGATGATCATGTGAGTGTTATCTGAGTAGTTTACGCACTTAATGCTGATGGTCTGTTCGTGATTGAGTGGCGACTTTATTTCCACGCCTTGTTGTTGATCTTGAGTGAATCGAGCTTCGTCTTTGAGTAGTTTTTCCACATCGATATCACGAATTAAATCGGTGAAGCGAACCCCGTTATCCAGAGGCCATTCAATACCAAGCAGTTTGCGTGAATTAGGGTTGGCCCATACGATTTTTCGGTGTTGATTGATGAGTACGATCGAATCGGGAAGGGCACTGACGGCGTTGCGAAACTCGTTGATTAAGGAACTGAGCCGGCGTTTGCGTTGTTTGTTTTGTTTGTTCTTTCGCAAGAGTTGGCGATAAATGCCATAAATTTGGCCATGTTCTCTCACAAATGGCTTGCGGCTAGGTTGAATAATCCAGCGGCTTAGGCTCGAAAGCGCTTTGGTATGCCAGCCGAGTATCGCAATGGCGGTGACGAGAGCGGCTTCGCTTGGGTAACCGAAGTTCCATCCGACTAACCCTGCCAGCGCTATCAAGCCAATAAACAACCAAAAATCTCTGTCCATGGCTCTAAATTATCTTGCTTGACGGCTCAGAACGCAACAGAAGATCAGACCGCAACCGGCAAAGAAAAACGATAACCGACGCCGCGCACGGTGTTGATGTAAGCGTCACAATCGTATTTCTCAAGAACCTTACGAACCCGGCGTATATGCACGTCTACGGTGCGATCTTCCACATAGACTTGATTGCCCCAAACATTGTCGAGTAATTGATCTCGTGCGAATACACGATCCGGGTGGCTCAGCAAAAAGTGTAACAATCTAAATTCGGTAGGGCTCAAGTCAACGTTCTGGCCATCAATTAAAACACGGTGCTGAGTGGTGTCTATTGTGATGCGCCCGGCGTTGACCACGTCGCCTGTGTTGCTACGGTCATTTACGCGCCGCAGTACTGCGTTGGTGCGCGAAATCAGTTCTTTGGTCGAAAACGGTTTTTTGACGTAATCGTCGGCGCCAACGTCTAGGCCTCGGATCAAATCATCTTCGTTGTCTTTTGCGGTTAGCATAATGATGCCTACCTGGTTTTGACCTTCGCGGCGCAATCGGCCTGCAAAATCAATCCCTGAGACGCCAGGCATCATCCAGTCTAGCAAGATCAAATCAATTGATTCTTTTTCTAATACTCGGCCAGCCTGATGTGCATTGCTCGCGTCCGACACTTTAAAACCCTCTATTTCAAGCGCCATGCGCACCATGTCGCGAATCGCGGCTTCGTCATCGACAATTAAAATATGAGCATTCATTATGGTTTAACTTAATGTCTATTTATTTATGACTCTGTAATCAACGCAGATATTACAAATCTACCATGTTACAAGGGTGTGACGCACAACTGCTTTTTCCTATGGTTCGTAACAAATATTTTGTAATAAAAGCGCTAAGACGTCTTATCTCAAGCAAATTCACCGTGTTTTCAATGGCTTATTTGCTTAAACTATCGCTGCTAATCAAGATTAATACTGACACATATGGATACGCGCAAACGCGACTATAACGCCAATAAACGGCAAAAAAAGCTTTATCGACAGGTTGGTCAGGCGATCTCTGACTTTAATATGGTTGAAGACGGCGACCGGGTTATGGTGTGTTTGTCAGGCGGCAAAGACAGTTATACGTTGCTCACCTTATTGATGGGCTTACAGCGAAGAGCGCCGATCAAGTTTGAGTTGGTAGCGGTTAATCTTGACCAAAAGCAGCCGGGCTTTCCTGAGCACATTTTGCCAGAGTATTTAGAGCAAATGGGGGTTGAGTACCATATTGTTGAAGAAGACACTTATTCGATTGTCAAAGACAAAATCCCTGAAGGTAAGACCACTTGTTCTTTGTGTTCACGCTTACGACGCGGTGTTTTGTACAGAACGGCGACTGAGTTAGGAGCAACAAAGATCGCGCTTGGCCATCACATGGACGACATGGTTGAGACCTTGTTTTTGAATATGTTCCATGGAGCACGGCTTAAGAGTATGCCGCCGAAGCTTTTAAGCGATGATCGCCAGCATATTGTGATTCGCCCTCTGGCTTATTGTCGAGAAACAGAAATTGCCGCATTTGCACAACAACAAGCGTACCCCATTATTCCGTGTAACCTCTGCGGCTCCCAAGAAAATTTGCAGCGAAAAGTGATCAAAAACATGTTGGCCGAATGGGATAAGCTCCAACCGGGCCGAGTGTTAAACGTCTTTAAGTCTTTATCGAGAATTACTCCATCGCATTTGTTTGATCGAGAGCGCTTTGATTTTATTGAACTCAGTTCCGCGATGCAGGCTCGGGCCTATGAATTGGACACCGCGTTTGATGAGCCGGCGGCACTAAGTTTGCTACAGCGCAACGTTTCAAACTCCTAGCCTAGCACGAGCAGTGGCCTCTCAAGCTGATTTCAATATGCTAAAGCTTGGCCTGGAAGCATTGGCCAAACAAGCACGGGCGTCGCTGGCTCAATTGGCCGACGCCAGTGAAACTGTGTCTTTAGATCAAAACAGAGTAGGGCGGTTGTCGCGCATGGATGCTCTTCAGGGCCAAGCCATGGCGAAAGCTAATTTGGCACGCCAGAGGCAAACCTTTGAGCAAGCACAGGCTGCATTACGTCGCTTAGAGAGCGGAGATTACGGTCGTTGCGAGAACTGCGATGAATGGATCGCTCAGGCTCGTCTCGAGGCAGACCCCCTGGCTTTATTGTGCATCGATTGTGCCCGCAAGGCCGATTAAAAAAGCCCGATTAACTCGCGCCCTTAGAAATCGCCCCACAGAGATTCAACCCGACTGTCTCGACCACAGCCACGACGGTAAATTTGGTATCTAATTGGGTTCTTTTTGTAGTAGTCCTGATGATAGTCCTCGGCCAAATAAAACGGCTGCGCGGGAAGCAGCGGCGTGACTATGTCGGCCTCAAAGGGCTTATTTTCCTGTAAGTTTTGCAACGACGCTTCGGCGATTTCCTGCTCGGTTTGGTCGCCGTAAAACAAGGCGCTCACATAAGAGTGGCCTTTGTCGCAAAATTGGCCCGATGGATCCGTTGGGTCGATATGCCGCCAAAAATACTCAACCAACTCGCCATAGCTAACCGTTTGCGGGTTGTAATGTACTCTAACGGCCTCGATGTGGCCCGTTTGTTTATAGGTCACTGTTTTATAGTCAGCCGTGTCCTCGCTGCCTCCGGTATATCCAGATACAACCTCGGTAACGCCGTCGAGCTTTTCAAAGTCGGCTTCGATGCACCAGAAACAACCGCCGGCGAATATCGCGGTTTGTTCGAGTTTTTCATCGCTGTTTTTCTCTGTAACAGCTTGTTCGGCATCGGCGGAGTCAGTCTTCTCCGCCGCGAAAACGTAGCTTGTTACTACGGTCGCTATAAGGATTAAAAGGTAAGTGGTTCTTCGTAGCATAAGGTTGGGTTTTGTATCGCTTCACTGCAGCTTAGTTTAAATCTTGGTTCAAATCTTGATTCTAAAGGAGCGCGCGAGTGCGCTCATGCTTCGTCTAAGTTGCAATGATACAATAGAGGTTTATTAGTCTTACGAGAATAGACCGTGCTAGAACACAAATTATCACTTCCAACGTCCGAGCAAGCACTGCCTGGCAGAGCAACCCCGATGCCATTGGAGAACACGCATTTTGTACATGGACGACCAATGAAGGCACCGTACTCGCCAGATGACTCCAAGCTCAGCGAATTGGTGCTTGGTATGGGATGTTTTTGGGGAGTTGAACGTAAATTCTGGGTTTTGCACGGTGTGTACACAACCGCCGTTGGCTATGCCGCAGGGGTGACGCCCAACCCAAGTTACGAAGAAGTGTGCACGGGTTTAACCGGCCACAATGAGGTGGTTTTAGTGGTGTACGATGAATCGATTATTTCAACGGCTGAGCTCGTTAAGGTGTTTTTTGAATCGCACGATCCGACTCAGGGAATGCGACAAGGTAATGACCGAGGCACGCAATATCGGTCTGGAATTTATTTTCGCAACGAAGAACAACAAGCCACGGCGAATGAGTTTCTAGTTAAGTACCAACAAGCCTTGCAAACCAGTGGTCGCGGCTCTATCACCACTGAAGTTTTACCTGTTCCCGAATTTTATTATGCAGAACAATACCATCAGCAATATTTGGCTAAAAATCCAAATGGCTATTGTGGAATCGGCGGAACCGGCGTCACTTGCCCTCTTTAGTGCGGATTTTTCAAAGCCAAGAGTTTATTGCGCCAGATAGCTTTAGGCCCCAGATAGCTTTAAGAAGTGCCTGCAAAGCCTTACAATCAAGTTAGATAAAACAAAAACTTAGGCTGAACTCGTAATAAATTACTGAATGGTGGACTTGACTCTCGATCAACCGGTCGAACACAAGAAACAACAAATGAGCGTGCGCTTTATCAGTGCTGGTAGCCTTACGCTCGTGCTGATTGTCGCCGTAGTAACCATCGCTCAATACTGGATGACTCGGTGTGCCGCGCTGGACTCGGTCTCGGCCGTGCTGGTCGAGCATTTGCGAGCTGAATTTAACCTGCTCGACGAGTACGCACGCCTAGAACTAAGCGTTCGGCAAGACAATAATCTGACTCAAGGAAACAATGAGCTAGAGCAAGCAAACTCGGGCCAACGTGGTGTTCAGCCGCGGTCGAATTTGTTTGACTCCAGCGTTGCTAAAGTCGGCACTCAATTGCTTGAATTGCATAGGCTCAAAGATTTGATGTTGGTGTCGACAAATCAGAAAATCGTTTGGCGCAGTGATACGGCGCCAACTTCATTTGAGCCAGATGAAAAACCAATGATGATCGATTTGCTCAGCCGCGCCTATGAGTTCCACGCCACTGACTTCGATTTTAAGGATTGGCGTATTTGGGTGCGTGCATTCAAAAACGACGCCAATGTCGTACCTGTTTGGACGACGATTACGGATGATCGAGGTGGGGTTCAGTATTTAGTTCGTATGTCGGTAGACTTTACAGCACCGTTTGCCGAAGCCAGAGATTTGGCGTTTCAGATTATGCTGTTGGTGACGGCCGGTTGCATATTATTATTTCTTGTTTTGTCGATGTCGTTTCGCCGCGGAGTGAATACCATTGAGATGCAGGAGCGCCGCTTAAATCATCAAATCAGCCGCTTGTCTAATTTGCTGGCAATGAATAAAGACATGCAGCGCAGCATGAAGACCGCGAGTGCTCGAGCGGTGGAGTTAAACGAGCAATTTTTGCGCCGAGTTGGCGCGGACCTGCACGACGGGCCAGCGCAGATGATTGGGTATTCGGTGTTGCGATTAAATCAGGTGTCGGATCGAGAAGAGGCTAAGGCTTTGGGGCATGAGTTTCATGCGGTTAAAGAAGCCCTCGAGGAATCCTTAGAAGAAATAAGAGGTATTTCATCGGGGCTTGTTTTGCCAGAACTGGCGCAAATGAATCTCGAGCAGTGCTTGAGAAAAGTGGTGCTATTGCACAGTACCAAATCTCAGGCAGAAGTGGCACAATACTACTCTGAACTTCCTGAAGATATACCACTGCCAATTAAAATAACGGCGTATCGTTTTGTCCAAGAAGGTTTGAACAATTCGGAGCGTCATGGGCAAGCGGCTAAGTGCCGATTGAATGCACATGTGATTGATCATGTTTTGACGGTGTCTTTAAAGGACAACGGCATTGGTTTTCGCAAGTCTAAATTGCAAAGTGCAGCAGAGGGTGGGCATTTGGGAATTATGGGTTTAAAAGATCGTATCGAAAGTTTAGGTGGGAAGCTCAGTATTAACAGCGAGCTTGGAGTGGGGACGGCCTTGAAATTCACTATCAGTTTGGATGAAGAAAGCTGATTGCTGAAAATCAGGGTCACATCGATTAATAAATATTCATCGCATTCTGCGTAGTAAACTGAAATCAATCCCGAGATCAAGCCCCCAAGGGCATGGTAGGGGCGTGGTAAAAAACGAGCACACCTAACTGAGCAAATTATGAGCGAACCGATTTCGATAATCGTGGTAGATGATCATCCTCTGTTTCGAGAGGGTGTGGTAACGACCCTAATGGAGAGTGGCAAATTCAATGTTTTGGCGCAAGCCGGTAACAAGGACGATGCGATTGAGTTGGCCGAAAAGCACTTACCAGACCTCATGTTAATTGATGTCTCGATGCCAGGTGGCGGTATAGAAACTGCCAATGAGATCACCGCAAGAACACCGATTATCAAAGTCATTATGTTGACGGTGTCCGAGCAAGAGCAAGATGTTCAAGCTGCCTTGAGGGCACAAGCAAGGGGGTATGTCCTAAAAGGTGTGGCGTCCAGTGAGTTAATCTCGATCCTTGAAGACATAAACAAGGGAGATTCATACATATCACCGAATTTGGCAGTGAATCTACTAACACGCAGTGCCGAAACTAAGGTCAGTGATACCGTTGAAGACTTTAACCTTAACGAGCGCGAGCGGCAAATTTTAGAAAAGCTAGCGATAGGGATGAGTAATCGAGAAATCGCGGACGATGTTTACCTAAGCGAGAAAACTGTCAAACACTATATGACCAATATCATGCACAAGTTGCATGTGAGCAATCGAGTCCAGGCTGCTATTAAAGCGTATGAAATGACCAAAAAGAGGTAGTTAATAGTCAAACGTCTATTACGCGGGACTTTAGTCTGATCAATTACTTACTTTTGTGCATAGTCTCTGGCTTTCTAACTATCTATTATGACTCTTGTTAGGTAGGGCGATAAGTCAACCATACTAAAATGCATTTTTGGTTTAGTTTTGGGTAGGGGTTGGGTAACCTCCTTTTGGTAGAGATGGCTTATCACATACTTTAGAGTTCAAGCAGGGGTGTTTGAAATTTTAAGGTAAAAAAAAGCGTCGGAAATTCCGGCGCTTTTTTTATGCCTGCTTGTTGTTTTTATTCTCAGTTCACCTGCGAGGCATAAGCTGCATTCGCCGCGCTAATCGCCGCTCCCGCTTCTATTGAATGGCCTTGGGCTGCGAGAGCCGATTCAAGCGCATGCAAACACAGTCGCACATTGTCGGCTTTTGAAGCGCAACCCATCAATCCGATGCGCCACACTTTACCAGCCAGTTGGCCCAGCCCAGCACCGATTTCAAGGTTGTATTCGCTGAGTAATTTATTGCGAACTTGCGCTTCGTCCACGCCTTCTGGTACGGAAACCGCGTTCAATTGCGGTAAGCGATCTTGTTCTGCGACAACTAGCGTTAAGCCAAGCGCCTCAAGGCCTGCCCGCAAGGCGAGATGATTGTTTTTATGTTTTAACCAACTGGCCTCTAAGCCTTGATCCTTGAGTATCAGTAAAGACTCGTGCAAAGCGTACATTGCGTTTACCGGGGCGGTATGGTGATAGGCTCTTTTTACCCCGGCTCCCCAGTAGCCCATCACAAGATTCATATCTAAAAACCAACTTTGCACTGGTGTTTTGCGATTGGCGATAATTTGCTGCGCACGCGAACTAAACGTGATGGGAGAAATGCCTGGCACGCAAGATAAACATTTCTGTGTTCCACTGTAAACGGCGTCGGCTCCCCAATCGTCTACTGCGACTTCAATGCCAGCAAGCCCTGTTACGGTGTCTACGATGCTCAGCATATTATGTTGTTGCGCTAAAGCACAGAGTGCCTGCGCATCGCTGCGCACGCCGGTAGAGGTCTCAGCGTGCACAAAAGCAATGGCGCAAGCATCAGGATGAGCTTTGACCGCCTCTTGTACTTTGTCGATGCTGACGGCGGTTCCCCAATCGTCCATAACCATAATGGCTTGCGCACCGAGGCGAGTCACGTTCTCTTGCATTCGCCCGCCGAAGACACCATTTTGGCAGACAATGACTTTATCCCCAGGCTCAATTAAGTTAACAAAACTCGCTTCCATTCCAGCGGAGCCGGGCGCTGAAATCGGCAGTGTGAGTTCGTTTTTGGTTTGAAATGCAAACTGTAAAAGCGATTTGATTTCGTCCATGAGTTCCACAAACGCAGGGTCGAGGTGGCCAATCGTCGGCCTAGCCAGTGCGGCGCTAACTTGTGGGTAAACATCCGATGGGCCTGGCCCCATCAAGGTGCGAATCGGTGGCTTAAAACTCATAATGCGGCTCTATAACTAAGATGTGATCTGCTAGGATGCGACCAAGCCGAGCAAGGGCGCACATACCGCTGCGATTATAAACAATGCGCCTAGAGCCGTGTGTTCAAATACCAGCTAACCGATATTGACTAAATGAATGGGGAACAACTTAGCTGGGCTAGAATGAGCCCAGTTTCAGGAAGCATCTTTGCTCAGCTTAAGCCTAAAACTGGCGTGCAAAAGCATTAATAATCTGAGCCAGTTATTTATGCCGACGTCGCCGATAGTAGTCGCCCAACAACATTTCGAATTGGATGCCAACTCGAGTGGCGCTTTTGTATTCGCTTTGAAACGGTTCCCTTTCCCAACGAAAATCAACGCCTAGTTCCATATACAACCATTCGCGTAAAACTGGCTTGATGTACGTAAATGTCGTTCCAAACTCAGGTACGCTAATCGGGCCGTCTTGTTCTCCACGCGCATAAATACTGCTCGAGATCCCTTTTTTATCGGAAATAGAATAGTGCCAAGTTGCGTCGCTAAACCATTCCCACTGATCAATTTCTTCGGTTAACTTGGCGCTAGCGGTTAACACCATAATGTTGCGCGCACCGATAAATCGAGTGTGCTCGATATTACTGCTCAGGCCAAAGCCTTCTTCTCGTCGCCAAAATACAGTTTGGGTTGTTCTTGTATAGCGATCATCTCGAGTTTGGAAAAGGTGTCGGTGAGCGATTTTTGCGTATGGGCTAAAGCCGCTACTCAATTTGGCGCCAACCGAATAATCAAAGCCATTTGAATCTTTGTTCGGTCTGCGATATCCCAAACCAACTAGCCATTCACTGTCTTCGTCATTGGTTGAGCGTAAACCAACATTGTTTAATCTATCCTGATTTATTTCTGTATTAGAAACAAAGCTGTCTTCTTCAACGCGGCCAAAAAAGGCATCAAATCGATTGCTTACGTTTGGTAGTTTGGCGTTAACACGAACGCGTAATCTTGGGTCTAGACCGTCTACTTCATCCTGTTTGAAGCCCAGCGAAATTTTGCCGCTGAAATTTTCGCCTTGAAATTGCTTATCGTCGCCAAATAAACCGTCCAACCAGCTGGCGCCATAGCACATTCGCGAATGTGTATTGGCTCTAACTCGATCGATCCACTCGTCAGAATCGGCAACCCGTTTACAATTTGAACCCCTATTAGCCAGCGACTGCGGGTCTGGAGAGGGGTAATCAGATCCAAAACGCAGGGCATCTATATCGGCCTCGAGATCACCAGCAACCTCCATGGTTTCAGAAGCGACCTCTTTTGTTTTCTTATTATTTTTATCGTCAACAGGCAGTTCAGACTGCGCATTGCCTGTCACGGCTATGCTGAGCAGTATCGCTAAACTTGCTGCGTGACTTGAGTAGGATCGCCACATATCAATGAGCCTAGAATAGTTTGGCCCATTTTGTCAGAAGTTATCAAAGTTGTCATCGTCGTTGTTTAGGTCTGTGGGAAAGTAACGCTCTAGTCTTATGTCTCTACTATTGATTTCCTTATTGAGTAGGCCCTCCACGTCAGCTTCGATCTTGTCGATATAGGCGACATGTTCTTTACGTGCCGCGGCTGCTCTCAAACCATTTCCCCAGACCACCATATGGCGGCTATTTATAAGGCGTATGTCGTTATCTTGAGACCATTCATTGGCGATACGAATTCCCAATTCATACAGCCGCACTTCCATCTGTTTGGCATTTTTATTTGCCGGCAAGTCGCTCAAGAATAAACTTGAAACTCGATTCCAGCCTTGAGGATATAAGGTCGTACCACGATAGAATTTTATGATCCAACCCAAGTGCGTGTTGATGACTTTAGGGTCTACCACGTCGACATTACGTTTTGCTTTATAGCCCTCAATAAAAATATTTCTCGGCGGAACGTCGTTAGGCCAATCGTTTAAACGATCAGGAGTCTGACAAGCGACCAGCCCAAAGGCCAATAAAGTTAAGACTAAAGTACGAATAAGGCGATTTGCAAATGGGCTATACTGAATTTGAGTGGTTGTCATAGTGATCTGGATCTCTGATTCAATGTCCGATTCGTTTGAGGTGTGTCTGACTGGAAGCAGGTTTCTTAGATTAATTTTAGTGCTACTAAATTGAAACTAAATTCTTGAAAAGCCTTAACCTTGGAACGACTTACTGGGCAAGGTGTAAAGATTTGTTACATGTGTAATAAAGCACTATAAAACTCTCCTCTTACCACGTTAAATGCATGAACAGGGCTTGGAAGGCTGCCTTCATAGTTTAGCTACCCAAGCGCTAAGCCTGAGTCACTAAAGTGCTTAAACCCAGTTTGTTGCCCAAGGCGAAAGCTAGGCTACATAGTACAAATAAAGTGACTAATAAATGTGATTGTTTTGCGACTGGTATCGATTGTTTTAGGGGTGCCGATTGTTTTAAGTGGGTAAGGGGTTTGAGAAATCGACATTGTCGGGTCATCTTAGACTGCGCGCCCAGCTTAGACGCCAGCAGAATTAAATTAGAGACCGATGGTGTTATGAGTCTTAAAGTTCCAAATATAAAAACAATGAAATTAGTTTCAGGGGTCGAAAATGGATTTGCGTAAGCGAAGAAGCCAAGAGAAATTGCAGCTGGCTCTGGCAGAACATCTGCAAAATAAAACCATCGATGAAATTACGATCGGCGAGTTGACCAAAACCGCCGGTGTGAGCCGCCAAACGTTTTACTCGAATTTCGACAGTAAGCAATCAATTTTGTTGAGCCGAATTGAAACCTTGTTCGAGCGCAGTTGGGCAAAGTCAGAAAGCTTGATTCAAAGCACCGATATTGGTCGCGCAGAATTCGTTGAATTTTGCATCCGCAATCTCCTTGAAGAGTGTGAAAAAGAACGAACCTTGATGCGTGCTGCATTTACCGGTCAAGCCGGTATTCAATGCTTGTCTTTGTTAAAAAAATTGGTCTCAAGACTCATTTCTGAACGAGTATTAGTTCAGTTCAATAATAATCTCGGCCCTCAACAATTAGACACCATCTCGGATTTCTATGCAGGCGGCGTGATTGGGACAGTGCAGGGTTGGCTTTTGGATGAAAGCCGTTCTAAAGACATTGATGACGTTGCTGCGAAAATCGGCCGACTCATACCCTATGGGCTTGATGGCTATCTGAAAAAATTAGACAGCTAATACGGCTGAATCCAAGAGGGCGAAACACGCCTTTCATTTAGCGCTCAAATCTGCTGATAATAGAGCATGAGCGCTTCTATACATCTTTCCTTTATTGACGTCGCAATGGCTGCGGCAAAGCAAGCGGGCAACGCTGTGCTATCCCGCGCGTCAGACATTAATACTCTTACAATTGAGCAAAAGTCTCTGCACGACTATGTCAGTGAAGTAGATCGTGACTCCGAGACCCTGATTCGCACCACGATTTTAAACGCTTTCCCCGAGCATCGTTTTCTGGGCGAAGAGTTTGGAGAATCCGAAGGCAATGCCGATGAATATCAATGGATTGTCGACCCGTTAGATGGCACTACCAACTTCTTGCGTGGCATAGGGCATTACGGTATATCGATCGCCTTGCAGCACCGAGGTCAGTTGATTTGCGCGGCAATTTACGACCCAGTCAAAGATGAAATGTTTACGGCTGAGGATGGTGGCGGTGCTGCCTGTAATGGCCGACCTATATCCGTGAGTGATCGCTCTACTATGCAAGGCGGTATCTATGCAACGGGGGTTCCGTTTAATGGCCAAACCCTGGCGAACTTGGAGTGTTTTCAAAACTGTATGGCTGGTGTGCTTGAACAGCACACAGCTGGAGTTCGCAGGCTTGGATCGGCCGCTTTGGATTTGGCTTATGTGGCCGCAGGTCGCTATGAGGGGTATTGGGAAGCAAACCTACAGCCTTGGGATATTGCCGCAGGAATTTTGCTAGTACAGGAAGCGGGTGGCGTTGTAAGTGCGCTCTCAGGCGCTGCCGACATGCTAACAACTGGGCACGTTCTGGCAGCCTGCCCGGGAGCCTATAATGATCTGCTCGATATATGCCAAGCCAGTTACCGCTCTTGGAAGTAAACGCGATGGTCTATCGATGGTGTTGGATTTCAATTCAAAAAAAAGCCATCTGCGGACAGATGGCTTAGTGATTAATCAGATTTAGGAGTGAGAACAGTGTTTTATCAAACTCGACCGTATTAATGGTCGGTGATTTCAAACCAAGCCACCAAGCCTAAAAGTAAAAGGGTCACAATTGTCATGACTTCCATAATAGCACCTCGAATTTACATTAATGCTCCCGTGTTTTTCGACGATGGGAGACTCGTTCATTTGCTTACATTTTTGTTGAGCGCTAGTGCGTTTCAACACGCTTAATATGCTCCCCAATTCTCTACTTTTAAAATGGTATCGACTCATATTAGAAATAACTAAAAAGAATGTATATTAAATGTGAAATTCATTTAAACCATAACAGGGCTGCTTTACCGGGTATTTGATGTTTGCATTGTCGACAATAATCAGAGTTTTCGCGCAAAAATAAAATTTAATCGACTATAATCAACTAAATTGTATACACATTATGGTTGACGCCATGAACACCGTTTTTCGAAAACCTCTACTGGATACCGGCCTTGATTACTTTGATGCGCAAGCCGCCGTTGATTCGATCAAAGCTGGCGCTTGGGCTGGTCTACCTTATAGTTCAAAAGTATTTGCCGAGAATTTGGTTCGTCGCTGTGAACCAGCAAAGCTTGACGCATCACTTGGGCAATTGATTGAGCGGAAGCGCGATCTGGACTTCCCTTGGTTTCCGGCCAGGGTGGTGTGCCACGACATCCTAGGCCAAACGGCATTGGTGGATTTGGCTGGTTTGCGTGACGCCATCGCCGACAAAGGTGGCGACCCGTCTAAAGTCAATCCGGTTGTGCCGACCCAATTAATTGTCGATCATTCCCTTGCGGTCGAGCATGCGGGCTTTGAAGCCGATGCGTTTGATAAGAATCGCGCCATTGAAGAGCGGCGTAATGAAGATCGTTTCCACTTTATTAATTGGACAAAAAAGGCGTTCAAAAACGTCGATGTGATCCCACCAGGCAATGGCATCATGCACCAAATCAATTTGGAGCGGATGTCGCCGGTGATTCACTCACGAGACGGCGTGGCCTTCCCAGACACGCTGGTCGGTACCGATAGCCACACGCCTCATGTTGACGCTTTGGGTGTTATCGCTGTTGGGGTAGGCGGCTTAGAAGCCGAAAGCGTAATGCTAGGCAGAGCATCGTATCTGCGTTTACCCGATATCGTTGGCGTGAAACTCAACGGTAAGCGCCAGCCCGGCATTACGGCAACGGATATCGTGCTTGCGATCACCGAATTTTTGCGACAAGAGCGGGTGGTGGGCGCATACTTGGAGTTCTTTGGCGAGGGTGCTTCCGACTTAGGTCTTGGTGATCGCGCAACGATTTCTAATATGACGCCCGAGTACGGCGCCACCGCGGCGATGTTTTATATCGATCAAAAAACCATTGATTACTTGAAACTCACCGGTCGAGATGACGATCAAGTCGCCCTAGTTGAAACCTACGCTCGTGAAACAGGCCTGTGGGCCGACGGTATGATTGATGCCGACTACGAACGCGTATTGGAATTTGACCTCAGCTCGGTAGGGCGCAATATTGCTGGGCCCTCAAACCCTCATCGCCGCGTTGCAACGAAAGACTTAAGCGATGCTGGTATCGTCAAAGACTATCAAGAGCAAGACGGCCTAATGCCTGATGGCGCGTGCATTATCGCTGCGATCACCAGTTGCACTAACACCAGTAACCCGCGCAATGTCATCGCAGCAGGTCTGTTGGCGCGCAATGCTAAGAAGCTTGGTTTGAACCGTAAGCCATGGGTGAAGACATCGTTGGCTCCGGGCAGCAAAGCGGTGCAAAGCTATCTAGAAGATGCGCAGTTGTTGGCCGATTTAGAGCATCTTGGCTTTGGCATCGTCGGCTTTGCCTGCACCACTTGCAATGGTATGAGCGGAGCCTTGGACCCGGTCATCCAAAACGAAATTATCGAGCGAGATCTATACGCAACCGCGGTGCTCTCCGGTAATCGTAATTTTGATGGTCGAATTCATCCCTACGCCAAGCAGGCGTTTTTAGCCTCACCTCCATTGGTGATCGCGTATGCCATCGCGGGCTCTATCCATTTTGATATTGAAAACGGCGTGCTTGGTCAAACTGCAAACGGTGCCGACATTAAGTTGGCTGATATTTGGCCTAGCGACGAAGAAATCGACGAGATCGTCTTGCGACATGTTAAACCAAGCCAATTTAGAGAAGTCTATGAGCCAATGTTCAAGCTCGAAGTAGACAATGGCGAGCGAGTTAGCCCCCTATACGACTGGCGAGAAATGAGCACTTACATCCGCCGCCCGCCTTATTGGGAAGGGGCTTTAGCTGGCCAACGAAGTTTGTCTGGGCTGCGCCCATTGGCCGTTTTGGGCGATAACATCACTACCGATCACTTATCGCCTTCTAACGCGATTTTAGCGAGTAGTGCCGCAGGCGAGTATTTGGCCAAAATGGGCTTACCTGAAGAAGATTTTAACTCCTATGCGACCCACCGAGGCGATCACTTGACCGCGCAACGTGCCACCTTTGCTAACCCCAAACTGTTGAATGAAATGGTGGTTGAAAATGGCGATGTCCTACAAGGCTCTTATGCCCGAGTTGAACCCGAGGGCAAAACCATGCGCATGTGGGAAGCGATTGAAACTTACATGCAGCGCGAGCAGCCCCTGATTATTATTGCGGGAGCCGATTATGGCCAAGGGTCATCGCGCGACTGGGCTGCCAAAGGCGTTCGCCTTGCCGGAGTAGAAGTGATTGCGGCAGAAGGCTTTGAACGCATTCATCGTACTAACTTGATTGGTATGGGCGTCTTACCGCTTGAGTTTATGTCCGGAACCAATCGGCATACCTTAGAAATAGATGGAACCGAAGTGTATAGCGTTGAGGGCGATATAGCGCCGGGCGCAGAATTACAATTGACCATTGAGCGGCAAAGTGGCGACACGATTACGGTTCCAATGTTATGCCGCCTAGACACCGCCGAAGAAGTCAGCATCTATGAAGCCGGGGGCGTATTGCAACGTTTTGCGCAAGACTTTCTCTCGGCCAATGCGGCCTAATAAACTTGAGCGATACACTTATAGCCCACCAACACCAAAACTAATGAAGCAAATACAAATACCCGCGACTTATATGCGTGGCGGTACCAGCAAAGGCGTATTCTTTGCGCTGAACGATTTACCTGAGCAAGCACAAGTTCCAGGCGACTATCGGGATGCGTTGCTGATGCGTGTTATTGGCAGCCCAGACCCTTACGCCAAGCATACTGATGGTATGGGCGGCGCCACCTCGAGTACTTCTAAGTGTGTGATTGTCTCGCGCAGCACTCAGCCCGATCACGATGTGGACTATCTTTTTGGTCAAGTCGCTATCGATAAGGCTTTTGTTGATTGGAGTGGTAATTGCGGTAATTTGAGTTCGGCAGTCGGCCCGTTTGCAATCGCGCAAGGCCTTATTGATCGAGATCAACTGCCGCTTAACGGGATTGCTGAGATCCGAATTTGGCAAGCCAATATTCGAAAAACCATTGTCGCTAAAGTGCCCATGCAAGATGGCCAAGTAAAAGAGTTAGGCGACTTTGAGATGGACGGAGTAACCTTTCCTGCGGCGCAAGTCGAGTTAGCCTTTCTTGATCCAGGCGCTGGCGGCGCGAGCGTATTCCCCAGCACCAATCCTGTCGATCAACTCCTGGTGCCGGGCATTGGTTCATTTCAAGTGACCATGATTAATGCCGGCATACCAACGGTGTTCCTCAATGCGCAGGACTTAGGCTACCAAGGGACTGAACTGCAATCCGACATTAATAGCGATTCTAGCGCGTTAGAGAAATTTGAAACCATACGCGCGCATGCAGCGGTGGCCATGGGTTTGATCGAGCATATCGACGAAGCTGTCGAGCGCCAACACACGCCTAAGATCGCTTTCGTTGCGCCGCCGGTAAGCTATAGGGCAAGCAGCGGTAAACTGATCGCAACAGACGATATTGACTTGAATGTGAGGGCCTTATCGATGGGCCTATTGCATCACGCCATGATGGGAACCGCGGCAGTGGCCATTTCGATAGCTGCCGCAATTCCTGGAACCTTGGTTAATAGTGCCGCCGGTGGTGGCGCACGCGATTCAGTGCGATTCGGGCATCCATCTGGCACCTTAAAAGTCGGGGGTAAGGCTACGTCAGAAAATGGGCAATGGTTGGCGCAGGCGTCTATTATGAGCCGCAGCGCGCGGGTATTAATGAGTGGCGCCGTGCATGTGCCTAGCCCGTGAGCGGTTGTTAGTTAGTCACCTAGAATAGCCCCGCCAGCCAATTAAAGACCACATAAAAAACGGTAATTCCAATACTGAATGCGATGATGCTGATGGTGCCTGCTAGCAAGGCCATAAGGCCATCTCGCTCAAGCAGAGCCAAAGCGAAACAAATGGTTGCCACGGCCGGCGGAAAATTACTGAACGGAAAGGGAATGGATACCACAATGGCCAATAAAAAAATGGTTAAACCAATCACGCGTCTGGCAATTGGGCTGGTCATTTCAGGATAGCGAGGTTTAACCAGTTTTTCGAGCGTCTCAATCCAGTCTGCGACCCGCAGTCCCCATTTTTCTAGGCCTTCAACGCTCACCGTTTTTTCGCTAATTTTTTTTGGGAAAACCGGCGCGGGATAACCAAGCATTAGTTGCAAAGCGGGCACCATTAACGCGATGCCAGCAGGCACTGAGATGCCCGGTAGGATCGCCAATAATGCCAAAATCAAAAAGACACCACCGAAAGAGCGACGCTGAAATGTGCTCAGTAAATCCCCAATCGCCACATGCGATGTTGAAAGAGACGTAATGGTCTCTCGCAATAATTCAGACGTCTTGGCATCACTTGGGATATCGGTGGCTTTACTCATCCACAGATTGTATCTCCTTGTACTGTGAAAGCGCGATGATTACTGACAAATTAATGGAGACCCTAGGCTTGGCAATGCAATCTTCTTAGTTCTACTTCTGGTTCTACTTCAAGCTTGTGGATCTAGTTTTTGAATCTGACTTTAATTTTGGTCCTTCACCTTGAATCTTAGCTTTATAAAATGCAGCGCCAAACCCAATACAAAACCGAGCCTAAAGCCGACACCTTGCGCGCGGGTGTCGGCAATTTACGTTGTGTTTATCGTTGGCTGATTGGGCTTACTTTGCGATGTTCTGGCCCGGTGTATTCGGCGCTCGGGCGAATGATGCGATTATTAGCGCGTTGTTCAAACGCGTGAGCCGCCCAGCCTGTTACTCGTGACATCACAAAAATAGGCGTGAACAAACCGGTAGGAATGCCCATAAAGTTATACGCCGAGGCATGGAAAAAGTCAGCATTACAGAACAAGCCTTTTTCGCGTTTCATGACGGCTTCGCAGCGTACCGAAACGGGGTACAACACGGTGTCGCCCACTTCTTCGGCTAGCTTTTCAGACCACTTTTTGATAATCGCATTTCGAGGGTCACGTTCGCGATAAACCGCATGGCCAAAGCCCATGATGAGTTCTTTGTTGGCTAACATACTCATGATGCCGGCTTCGGCTTCATCGGCCGATTGCCATTGTTCGATCATTTCCATCGCGGCTTCATTGGCACCGCCATGAAGCGGGCCACGCAAGGTGCCAATAGCGCCTGTAATTACCGAGTGAATGTCGGTAAGCGTAGAGGCTGCCACGCGGCCATTAAACGTTGAGGCGTTAAACTCATGCTCGGCATAGAGAATCAATGAAACATTCATCACTTGCTCGTGCAAAGCCGAGGGCGCTTCGCCATGCAGCATGTGTAAGAAATGCCCACCAATGGTCGCCGCACCGGTGTCAGTGCTGACCCGAATACCATCGTTGGCAAAGCGATACCAATACACTACCATCGCCGGCAGCAGGGCCAACACTCGGTCGACTTTGTCTTGCTGCTCAGCAAAATCCGTTTCGGGTTCGAGATTGCCTAATAAGGAAACCCCCGTACGCATTACGTCCATTGGGTGTGCCGATGCGGGTATCAGCTCAAGCCCTTTTTTTAGGGCGCTGGGTAAGTCGCGTATGCCTGCTAACTTACTTTGATAAGCATCTAATTCGCTCTGTGTGGGTAGGTGACCTTTGAGAATTAAATGAGCAACTTCTTCAAAGATGCAATTGTCTGCTAGATCGTCAACATCGTAACCTCGATAGTTAAGCCCAGACCCTTGGGTGCCAACTGTACACAGTGCTGTTTGCCCTGCGACTTGGCCGCGAAGACCTGCACCGGATAATTTACTGTCGCCTGCCATAATGTATGCCTCTTTTTTGAATCAAGCTTCTTTCGTTTGTGCAAACAAGTCGTCAAGTTTGCGTTCGTAATCGTGGTAATTGAGATAGTCGTACAGCTCCATGCGGGTCTGCATAGTCTCAACGACATCGCGTTGATGGCCTTTTTCTAATACGTCTTTGTAGACCATTTCGGCAGCTTTGTTCATAGCCCGCGTCGCGGTTAAGGGATACAAGACCATATTGACGCCGTTATCTGCCAATTCGTTTTTATCGAATAAGGGTGACATACCAAATTCAGTCATGTTCGCAAGCAAGGGCGCGTGCATCGCATCTTCATAGGCTTGATACTGATCTAGGCTTGCCATGGCTTCGGCGAAGATGCCATCGGCTCCCGCTTCAAGATAGGCTTGCGCGCGCTCAATTGACCCTTCTAAGCCTTCTAATGCGTAAGAGTCTGTGCGTGCCAAAATAAAAAAGTCGTCGTCGGTTTTGGCATCCACAGCGGCTTTAATGCGATCCACCATTTCCTCTTTAGAGACAATCTCTTTATTGGGGCGATGCCCGCATCTTTTTTGCGCCACTTGGTCTTCCATGTGTACAGCTGCTACGCCGGCGCGAATGCTTTCTTTTATGGTTCGGGCGATGTTAAATGCGCCGCCCCAGCCGGTGTCAATGTCGATCAAAAGTGGGGTGTCGACCACCGCTGTGATGCGCCGCGCGTCTTCAAGTACATCGTTCATACTGGTCATACCTAGATCGGGCAAGCCATAAGAAGCGTTTGCACATGCGCCACCAGAAATATAGATTGCCTGATGGCCGATCTTAGTTGCCATCAATGCGGTGTAGGCATTGATCGTACCCATGATTTGCAGGGGATGATTGTCGTTCAAGGCTTGGCGAAAACGTCGCCCGGCTGAAGGATGGCTCATGATTTAAGTCTCATTATTGAGTAGGGCGTTTCGAATCGATTCTTTAGCACGATTAATATGGCGTCGAATCAAAATTTCGGCGAGTTGAGAGTCGCGTTGTTCAATGGCATAGAATAATTGTGTGTGCTCTTTAAGGGCATGGTCTGAGCGTGACTTTAGTCGGCTAGTCTGAAATCGAAACATGCGAATCAAGTGATAAAGTTCATGGCAGAGCTGGTGACTAAGCAGGGCGTTGCCGCAGCTTTGGATGATTTTGTAGTGAAAATCATCATCGCCGTCCTCTTGTAAATACTCACCTTGGTTTTGTTCAAAATGAACGCGATGATGATCGAGTAAACGACCGAGGTCTGTAATTTGCTCGTCAGTCATGTTTTGCGCAGCTAAAGCAGCGGCTTTGCCTTCTAGGGCTTCTCGCACCTCGTAGAGTTCCATCACCTTCGGCAAATCAAGGGTCACCACACGAGCGCCCACATGCGGCACGTGTTCGATCAGCTTTAGGCCCACCAAACGACGAATGGCTTCACGCAATGGGCCGCGGCTGACTTGAAAGCGTTCAGCTAGCTGTGGCTCGTTGAGTTTCTCGCCGGGCGGGATTTCGCCTTGAATAATGGCTTCACGCAGCGCTTCGGTGGTTAAGCCGCTGAGCGTTTTGTCGCCGCTTTCGCCATCTAAGCTTTTACTTTTGTGCTCTGCGTTCATGGGGAGCGAGTTTGCCGTGAGCCTTTATTATTGTCAACAATATCAATTTAAAATGGGCTGTAAATCTATTTATTGACCAAATTTTTGCGATTTTGTATACAAAAAAATGAAAATCATGAATTTGAGTTGACTTGCTTGTTGCTAACAAGTATTTTCCTCGCACTGACTTCCTACCACTTAAACCATGGATTAACCCTTCGATGGCCGATTACAAAGCTCCAGTTCAGGAAATGTCGTTTGTACTAAACGATTTATTTGATGTTCAATCTCTTACTACTATTCCAGCCTTTGCTGAAGCGACCCCTGATTTAGTTGACGCGGTGGTGCAAGAAGCAGGCAAGTTTGCGGCCGAAGTGATCGCTCCATTAAATCGTCAAGGCGACATTCAGCATTCAAGGGCCAAAGACGGCGCTGTGACCACACCGGATGGTTTTAAAGAAGCCTACTCCTTATTCCAACAAAACGGCTGGACTAGCTTGGCCCAAGACCCCAATTACGGAGGGCAAGGCTTGCCATTCACTGTCCACATGGCGGCCAGCGAATTTTGGAACAGCGCGAATATGTCGTTTGCTCTATGCCCAATGCTCAGCGCTGGTGGCATGGATGTGTTAATGGCTCATGCATCGCAAGACTTGCGAGATAAATTCTTGCCGCAATTAGTGAGTGGAGAATGGACCGGCACTATGAATCTAACCGAACCTCATGCGGGTTCGGATTTATCCAGCTTGAAAACTAAAGCCCGGCCTGATGGTGATCATTACTTGCTCAAAGGGCAGAAGATTTACATCACCTGGGGCGAGCACGATATGGCAGACAATATTCTGCATATTGTATTAGCTCCGCTAGAAGATGCGCCTGCTGGCGTAAAAGGCTTGTCCTTGTTTCTAGTACCAAAGTACTTAGTTAACGAAGATGGTAGCCTCGGAGATCGCAACGACTTAAGCGTGGTGTCCACCGAAGAAAAGTTAGGCATTAACGGCAGCCCGACCTGTGTCATGAGCTTTGGCGAAAACCAAGGCGCAGTGGGCTATATGATCGGCGAGCCCGGCCAAGGCCTGGCGTGCATGTTTACCTTAATGAACCACGCTCGCCTGGAAGTCGGTTTAGAGGGCGTAGGTTTGTCTGAACGCTCTTATCAAGACGCACTGGATTATGCCAAGCAACGCGTGCAAGGCCGAGACCCGGAGAGTGGCGCTTCCACCACTATTATCGGCCATCCTGACGTGCAGCGAATGTTGATGCAAATGAAATCGATGACCGATGCCATGCGCGCTTTGTGCTTTGATGCCTCCTTATCACACGATTTAAGAAGCCACGCTGAAGACGAGCAAGTTAAGGCTTATCACTCTGTCAAGTTCGCCTTATTAACGCCGATCGCCAAGGCCTGGTGTACCGAGCTTGTGAATGAAGTGACGTCGCTGGGCATTCAAATTCACGGTGGTATGGGGTTTGTAGAAGAAACCGGCGTGGCCCAGCATTATCGTGATGCGCGCATCACCGCGATTTATGAGGGCACGACAGGCATTCAAGCGAATGACCTAGTCGGACGCAAACTAGTGCGCGATAGCGGCCAAGGGTTTGCAGCCTTGATGAGTGAAATGCGCGCCACCTTAGACGACTTTTCACATGACGAGCAAAGCAAAGCGCAGTTCGCGCAACATCTTGATCGCTTGCAAGTCACCGCTGATTTTATTTTGAACAATAACAGCCAAAGTGCCAGTTTTGAGGGCGCGGTGGCGGTCAACTTTTTGATGCAAATGGGCTACGTTTGCGGCGCTTGGTATCACCTGCGCAGTTTTATGGCGGCAGACAAAAGCACAGGCGATGCGCAGTTCAATCAAGCAAAAAAATTAGCGGCTCGATTTTATGTGGCGCAAGTTCTACCTCGAGCGAGCGCCCATGCCGATGCGGTTGAGCACGGTGCGGGCATCGGAGTGGAGTTGTCCGAGGCCGCTTTCGTTTAAGTAATGGAAGCCATCTCAAGCTCAAGGCGTACCCAAGCGCAACGTACCGAAGAATCCGATCAGCGAATGTTTGAGGCGGCCTTGTCGCTGATTAACGAACGTGGCGCGGCCGACACAAATTTAAGCGAAGTTGGTATTCGCGCAGGCTACAGTCGAGGTCTAGCCAGCCACCGATTTGGCAACAAAGAAAACTTATTCGCGTTTGTGGTACGCCGTTTGGGCGAACATTGGCTGGATCAGTTAAAGACATCAATTGGCAATGCGGTTGGCTTGTCTGCGGTGGAGAAGGCTTTAGACCAACACTATGCCTTTTGCGTCGAAGCGCCTGAGTCGGTGCGATGCCTGTATTTGCTGTGGTTTGAATCGATCAATAAAGAATCAGAGCTCAGTGCCACGATTAAAAACATCCATCAACGGCGTTTTCAAGACGTAGTAAATTGGATATTGCGCGATTCCACCGTAGCTGAATCCGTAAAGCGTGAGGCGGATATTATCGCCGCGCAATTCAGTGCCAGCGTGGTCGGTATTGTTTATTTTTGGCTCGCAAATCCAGACAAACTGGTCGAAACCAAGCGCCTGCATGACGGTTTGAAGCGCACCATGCAATACGCGTTCAACGCCTAGTGGGCCCCGGTTTTTTAATGTGCCTTAAATCTTTGAGCATATCCACTATCCGACATAGTGATAGCGAACTGGCATACCTGAAAACGGAGGCTTCAAATTTTAGAAGCATCCAAGACAAATTAAACGCAGTTACATCAAGCACAGCTAAATCCAGTTAACTAAGTCCCAGTTAACTAGACAGAAAATTAACTAGACAGAAAACCGGGCAGCAAACGTTTTTAGCAATGAACACATTGCGAGGTTTATATGAGTTTATCGGCTCCAAGCAATCAATCCAGCGATCACAGCAGCAAACAAGAGGGGCTGGTCGCGAATAAAATTCCGCTTCGCTTTGTCACCGCAGCAAGCTTATTTGATGGGCATGACGCGTCGATCAATATCATGCGTCGAATTCTGCAATCGCAGGGCGTTGAAGTAATTCACTTAGCACATAATCGGTCGGTCGCCGAAGTTGTTAAGACGGCGATTGAAGAAGATGTCGATGCCATCGCCATGAGTTCGTATCAAGGCGGGCATGTCGAATACTTCAAATACATGGTCGACATGCTGGCCGAGAACGGCGCCTCGCGAGTTAAGGTGTTTGGTGGCGGTGGTGGGGTTATTGTCCCCAGCGAAATACAAGATCTGCATGACTATGGCGTAAGCCGAATCTACTCGCCGCAAGATGGTATGCAACTCGGTTTGGTTGGCATGATTCAAGACATGATTGAACAATGTAGCCTTGCCAGAGAATTCCCTTCGGCAAGCTCGTTTAGTGATACTCAAAACTACAAAAGCTTGGCGCGTATTATCACGGCGATTGAAACCGGCCAAGAAGTTGATGTGCCGGCGGTTGTCAAACGCCCACCGGTATTAGGTATTACCGGTACCGGCGGCGCAGGCAAATCGTCACTGACCGATGAAATTATCCGGCGGTTTCGAATCGACAGCGACAACACCGCACGAATTGCGGTCATCGCCGTTGACCCAACGCGGCGTAAAACAGGTGGCGCTTTGTTAGGTGATCGAATCCGCATGAACGCCATCTATCATCCCGCTATTTTTATGCGTTCACTGGCGACGCGGGGAGGGCAAGGTGAAGTGCCCGAGGCATTGCAAGACATTATCAATGCCGTTGCCGTATTTGATTTCGATTTGATTATTGTAGAGACGCCCGGGATTGGGCAGGGCGACGCTGGCATCGTGCCGTATGTCGACGCAAGCATGTACGTGATGACACCAGAGTTTGGTGCGCAAAGCCAACTCGAAAAAATCGATATGCTGGATTTCGCCGATCTTGTTGTCATCAATAAGTTTGATCGCAAAGGCGCGGCCGATGCCTTACGTGATGTGTCTAAACAAGTGCAGCGCAATCGAGAAGCGTGGGATACCAAAGCCAGCGAAATGCCTGTCTATGGTTCGATTGCGTCGCGTTTTGGCGACGACGGTGTCACCTCGGCCTACCATGGCTTGCTGCAAATATTAAGAGCGCGTGGCTTACGACAATGGCAATCCAAGTTGGTGAAGCGAGAGCAACGCGAGCCCAGTGAGCGCTCCGTAATTGTGCCTACTCAGCGCCAACGTTATTTGGCCGAGATTGCCAATACGGTGCGCGGCTATCACAGTCAAACCGAGCGCCAAAGTGAGTTGGCGCATCGTCACGCCGCCTTACGTTTATCGGCAAGCATAGTGGGCGGCGATCATCCTGCAATTGATGAAGCATTAGCTGATCATGATCGTCAACTAAGCGTTGAGTCTAAAACACTATTAGAACAATGGCCTGAGCAAAAAGCCAAAGCGCAGGCCGTCGAAGCTCGAGAGAGTTTATCCGGAACCTTGATTCCTCGTTTGAGTCTGCCCCGGTTTCGTGATCAAGGTGATTTGCTCAGTTGGTTACGTCGCGAACACTTGCCGGGGTTCTTCCCTTACACCGCAGGCGTGTTTCCCTTAAAACGAGAAGGCGAAGACCCAGCGCGCATGTTTGCCGGCGAGGGAGACCCCGAGCGGACCAATCTGCGGTTTAAGCGGTTGTCAGAACATTCGGATGCCAAGCGCCTATCGACCGCCTTTGATTCAGTCACGCTGTACGGTTTCGACCCGGCGTTACGCCCAGACATCTACGGCAAGATTGGCAATTCCGGCGTGTCGGTAGCAACGCTGGATGACATGAAGCAACTATTTGATGGCTTCGATTTATGCGACCCGTCGACCTCGGTGTCAATGACCATTAATGGGCCGGCGCCAGCGATTCTTGCGATGTTTTTAAATACCGCGATTGACCAACAGCTTGATCGCTTCAAAGACGAGCATGGGCGCTCGCCGTCTGATCAAGAGGCCCAAGACTTAAGAGCCAATGCGCTTAAACAAGTCAGAGGCACGGTACAAGCGGATATTCTAAAGGAAGACCAAGGCCAGAATACGTGCATTTTCTCTACCGAGTTTAGCCTGCGCATGATGGGCGACATTCAACAATATTTTATTGATCACGAGATTCGCAATTTTTACTCGGTGTCCATCTCGGGTTATCACATTGCCGAAGCTGGAGCGAACCCCATCTCTCAATTGGCCTTTACATTGGCGAATGGGTTTACCTTTGTCGAGACTTACTTGGCGAGGGGCATGCACATCGATGATTTTGCCTCGAATTTGTCGTTCTTTTTCTCCAATGGCATGGACCCAGAGTACACGGTGATTGGTCGGGTCGCGCGGCGCATTTGGGCCGTCGCTATGCGCGATAAATATGGTGCCAATGCGCGCAGCCAAAAGCTCAAATATCATGTGCAAACCTCGGGCCGATCTTTGCATGCACAAGAAATGCAGTTCAATGATATCCGCACCACCTTGCAAGCCCTTCTCGCGATCTATGATAACTGCAATAGCCTGCATACCAACGCCTACGATGAGGCGATTACCACGCCTACCGAAGAATCAGTGCGGCGTGCCTTGGCCATTCAACTGATTATCAATCGCGAGTTTGGCCTAGCGAAAAATGAGAACCCCCTACAAGGCTCGTTCATTGTCGAAGACCTAACCGACTTAGTTGAAGAAGCGGTGCTCAAAGAATTTGAGCGTATTTCAGATCGAGGGGGCGTACTAGGCGCCATGGAAACCGGTTATCAGCGCGGGCGAATCCAAGACGAGTCGATTTATTATGAAACCAAAAAACATGACGGCTCTTACCCTTTGATTGGCGTTAACACCTTTCTGCCAGAAAAAACCGAAACCGAGTCGCCAGCCATCGAATTAGCCCGCAGTACTGAGGCCGAGAAACAAAGCCAAATTGATCGCTTGGCCGACTTTCATGAACGCCATCAAGATCAGGCCGCGGCCACACTCGAACAAGTCAAACAAAGTATTACCGACGGTGAAAATGGCTTTGAAGCTCTAATGAAAGCGGTACGAGTGTGTTCCCTTGGGCAGTTAACTGATGCATTCTTCGAGGTCGGTGGGCAGTACCGCCGCAACACCTAAAACGACTATGACTAAGCCTTTAACTACTCGGCCCTCAGCCAAGCAAAAAAGATCGATTCCCGAGCTTAAAGAAAACGAACATTTTTATATGGAAAATGGCTTTATGGTTTTAACCGAGGCTTATCACTTAGCCCGCGGAACCTGCTGTGGCAACGCCTGCCGACATTGCCCTTTTGACCACATCAATGTGAGAAATAAGCGTGACTAATCTCTCTACTCCCGATCTATGTGATCAATTTCCTGAGCAAGTTCGAGTTCTTGATCCCGTGTTTAGCAGTTACGGCGGGCAGGCTCAGTTTTTTGGTGAAGTCGTAACCATAAAGTGCTTTGAGGACAACTCCGTAGTCAAACAATTGCTTAATGAAGCTGGTTTGGGGCGGGTTATTGTTATGGACGGTGGTGGCTCATTGCGTCGTGCAATTCTTGGTGACATGCTGGCTGAAAATGCGGTAAAGAATGGCTGGAGCGGTTTGATTATCAACGGTTGCATTCGCGACTGCGATGAAATCGCCAAATTACCATTGGGCGTAAAGGCCTTGAATACGCATCCAATGAAAACTGAAAAGCGCGGCCTCGGCGATTTGAATGTGCCGGTAACGTTTGCAGGGCAAACCATCAAGCCCGGCCATTGGGTCTACGCCGACAACAATGGAATAGTGCTTAGTGACCAACCGCTCGATCAATAGTGTTTGATCCTAAGAAATAATCGCAGCCGCTTTAAAACTTAAGCGGCTTACATTCTCTGGGCTTAGATTCTCTTAAGGACTGGGATGTTCAAATGACTAGGTTCTTCGAGTGACTCATGTCTTCAAGGAACTGATGTCGTCAAGTGATAAGCCTCAAAGAATCAGAAAGCCAAGTCGTTTTGCGTAATCGTATTCGTGCGTTTAAAGCGAGATCGTAGAGACCAGTGCTTGCCCCTGTATTGAGTCGTAAGGGTTGACCCTGTGTTTACCCACAAAAATTCTCGATTGAACAACACTCTAGGGCGATAGTCTGTGGCACGAATCGCCGGCATAAAATCGTGAATCGAATTAATGTGCTGCTTGTTAGTCGCTTCCAATACGTAATCTTGGCCTCGGTGGTTGAGCACAACCCAAGCGTGCCCGCCGCTCGGCAATTCGCCCAGTGCGACCTTGGCATCGTAGCCCAGGCCGATTAGCCAGTCGGCTAAAAGTAGGGCGTGGTCTTCGCAATCCCCATGGCTGTAAGCGTAGGCTTGTTTTGAATTTTGCCACACATCCTGCATGTGTAGGCCATACAGTTTGTGATCAAATAAGTAGCGTTTGCGTTGGCTTAAACTCGCTAAAGGAACCCAAATTTTCTCCGTTTCAAATGGCACGAATCCCAAAAGATAGCTATTGGCAATGTAGTGCTGTTTATTCACTGCGGTTGCCGCATAGGTAAACAGCCGTTTATTACGATCGTTTATCTGATAACTCCAATAGCGTTTTTCTGTGGGCAGCTCACCAAGCTGTTTGTCTAAACTCGCTTGGTCAATGTAGGAGTCATCAAGAGTGCTAAACGCGGTTCCGATTTGCAGCCGGTCTTGTTCACCTGTCAATTGGGCGTCATCGACAGGTGGGAGTTCAAGCTGCTTGGCGGGCGCGACAACGAGCTGGCGATCGGCGTTTTCGTGTTGAATCTCTTTGAGTTTAGAGACCACAACAGAAAGCATCAAGGCCAGCACAATGTGCCACCATTTTTTCACGGTGGCTTAACCTTTTAAGCCAAAAGAAACGATGATCGCCACAAACAATAAAATAGTGGAGGCAAACACAGCGACCGCCATATTGCCGTCTTGCAATTGTTTTTCGATATCGACATTTTTGAGCAGCTGGCTGTCAACAAACTTAAGCGCTGCCACACCAACCATCAAGGCAATCACGGTGTACAGCAGATTGATGCCTAGATTAAATAAAGTGCCAATAAAAAATGAGGTATCCATGATGTTCTTCCCAAGCGTTATCTTGCGTCATTGATCAATTGGTTCACCATGCGCTCGGTGTTGATAAAGCCCCAAGAAAAGCTCTCATAATCTGCAAGGGGGTTTGCCGCTTGAATCTCTTCGTCTGACTTACCGTCATCTACCAAGGCTTTGACTCGATTTAACCCCGTTTCCAACATATTGGCAGTGCTTTTTACATCAGCTTTAGACGCTAAGGGGCCATGCCCTGGAATAATTTTAGTTTCGTCGTTCGCTAGATCAGCAATTGATTTCAGAGCCGAAATGGCTCCGTCAACCGAGCCCCCATTTTTTGCATCAATAAACGGGAATCGGCCATTGAATAAGATATCGCCGGTGTGGATGACATTGGCGTCTTCAAAATAGACAATGGCATCGCCGTCGGTATGCGCATTGGCATAGTGGATAATACGGGCCGCATCGCCGTTGATGTGTATCGTCATTTGATCAGAGAAAGTCAGTACGGGTAGGCCTGGCCCTTGAGTCTCCTTGTCGACGAGAGAGCGGCGTAAGTTACGATGGCTGATGATACGCGACCCCTCAGCGCCATAGGCAACATTATTGCCGGTGTGATCGCCATGAGCATGTGTGTTGATCAAATAATCGATGGGTTGATCGGTGGTTTTTGCAACCTCGGCTTTGAGAACCTCGAGAAGCGCAGGCAAGCCATTGTCGATCATCGCCACACCGTCGTCGCCAATACTTAGGCCGATGTTGCCACCGGTAAACGCGCCCACGCCTGACAGCATGTAAACCGAGCCTGCGACTTTCTCAGTCTTAAGTTCCAGCTGATCTTGGGCTGTGGCTGTGACCATGCTCGCAATCATGCCGCTTAGCGTCAGTATGGCGCTTAGGCCGATTGAATGTATTTGTCTTGTAATCATGGCTTACCTCTTTGGAGAGTCGTTAAAGATAGAGAGTCGTTAAAGATTCGTTTTTTTGACGTTCGTTTTTCTCGCGATTTGCTCGAGAAAACGTTTTCGTTGCGTAGTGAGTTTATCAGACCCTCAATCAATATAAATCCATGCGTCAAAACTTCGATTAATCGTCCAAATCGGCTAAACTCCACGCCCACATAGAATCTTTCTACAAGTCAAACAGTGACCACTTATAAAATTGCAATTCTTGCTGGCGACGGCATTGGCCCAGAGATAACCAAAGAAGGCTTGAAAGTGCTTGAGGTTATCGAACAAAGAAACGAGGTCAACTTCGAGATTACAGAAGCGCCATTTGGGGCCGGTGCGTATTTTTCGCATGGCAGCTCATACCCAGTAGAAACTCAAAAATTGGTCGATGAAGCCGATGCGGTAGTCAAAGGCCCGATTGGTTTAAGCCATGAAGAGTCCAAGAAAATCCCTATCGATGAACTGCCTGAGCGCGGTGCCTTATTACCTTTGCGTAAACAGCTCAACACCTATGCCAACTATCGGCCAGTGTATTTGCCGAAGTCCTTGGCGCATTTTTCGCCTCTCAAGCCTGAGGTAATCGGTGAGGGAATCGACATCTTGATGGTGCGCGAATTAGTTGGAGGCTTGTACTTTGGCGAAAAAGAATTGGGGACTGACGACAGTGGTAAACGTTTTGTGCGTGAAGTGTTGGAGTACGACGAAGACCAAATCAGCAATATTTTGCATACCGCCTTCAAGTTGGCCGCGAGCCGCAAAGGTGTGTTACACAATATCCACAAAAGCAATGTGTTGAAATCCAGCGTGCTGTGGAACGAAATACTGGATGAAGTCGCCAGAGACTACAGCGATGTCGAAGTGATTCACACCTTGGTTGACGCAGCCGCAACAGCACTGTGTTTAAACCCCGCTCAATTTGATGTGATGGTGATGGAGAATATGTTTGGCGATATCTTAAGTGACCAAGGTGGCGGTATTCTGGGTTCTCTCGGCTTAATGCCATCAGCGTGTTTGGGGCCAAACAATCGTGCCTATTACGAACCCTCGCATGGGTCAGCGCCGGACATTGCGGGTCAAAACATAGCCAATCCATACTCCATGATAGGATCCATGGCGATGATGCTCGAATACAGTTTCGATATGAAAGACGAAGCCCGCAATATTTGGAACGCGATGCAAGCGGTATTCGCCCAAGGATTTTCTACGTCAGACCTCTCTAAGCCCGGCAGTGGTGTAACTATGCTGTCTACCGATGCATTCGGAGATAAAGTAGTTGAACAGCTAAAACAAGGCTGATTTGATGAGTGAATGCTTTGATCAATTCGTGATTGATGCGTTTGCCGACAAACCCTTTAGTGGCAACCCTGCGGCCGTGGTGCCCCTTGCCGAGTGGCTGAACGATTCGCTTCTCCAAGCCATTGCGGCACAACACAATTTGTCAGAAACGGCGTTCATGGTTCCAATCGCTGAGGCCGCACACGAAAGTGAAAACCATACAAACATCGTCGACAGCCAAGGCCATGCCAGCTACCAAATTCGGTGGTTCACGCCTCTAGCCGAAGTGGATTTATGCGGCCATGCCACCATGGCAAGCGCCCACGCACTGCACCAAATGACGGGAGCTGAGCGGTTTTCGTTTATGTCGCGCAGCGGCCTGCTGGAGGTTCGCTTGATTGATGGCTGGTGGGCTATGGATTTTCCGGCAGAAGTGCCTGAACCCATTGCCATGCCTGAGGTGTTGCAAAAACTGTTCAACGCAACGGATCTGCCATGTTTATTTAATCAAGATATTCTATTAGTGCTTGAGTCTGAGCAAGCCGTACTCGACGCCGAGCCTGCACCGCAAGCTCTATTAGAACTAGAGGGTCGTGGCCTAATAATTACCGCGCCTTCAGAGCAGACTGACTTTGTGCACCGGTTTTTTGCGCCCAAGGTGGGCATTGATGAAGACCCGGTGACTGGCTCAGCGTTCACCAAATTGATTCCTTATTGGGCACAACGTTTGGGGCGTCGTCAGTTAACCGGTCGCCAAGTATCATCAAGAGGCGGCTTCGCCCGATGCGAGCTGAATGAGCAACGAGTTAGTATTGCAGGGCAAGCAAGACTGTATTCGCGAGGGCAGATTTTTCTCTAGTCGTACCCAATTCGCTTTTCTTCCCAGAACTTCCTTCCTATGCTTGTCTTGGCGTCTAAGCTTAAATTTGTGTGACGCGGTTGAATCCAGATCCAATCGACGCGCATCTAAGTTAGCGTAAACCCGTAAAACTGGAGAACAATAATGAAAAAACGACTGTTTATAGCCGCATTAATCGCCATGGTTTGTGTGCCTTTTGCCAGCGCGTATGGTCAAGAGAGTGAAGAGAAATCAAGAATTTCAATCGACATCAACGTCGAAGATGATGAGCAAAGTGAGTTTGATGAGCAAATCGAATCATTAGTCGATTTACTCGGCAAATTCGATACAGACGCAGCCGAAGAGGTTGCCGTTGAGATCGAAGGGCTTTCTGAGGACGAAAAACGAGAGCTAGTCAAAAAATTTGCTAAAGCCAAGGTGTTTAAGGTCGACAACGATGATATTCCTGCCGGCGCAATCGCAATAATGGTCCCGGCCATTGTTATGGTGTTTGGTACTCCCTTGTTTATTTTGATCGCGGTGCTGGTCTTTAGCCATCGCCGACGTCGACAAAAAATGGAAATGATTAACGCCTTCGTCGCATCTGGGCAACCGGTTCCAGAACAAGTGCTCAGTAGTTTTGATGGCGCGAGCTCCGGCGGGCTGCTGCGCAGTGGCATCAGCTTGTCGTCTATTGGCTTAGGCTTGATCGTCGCGTTTACGGTACTCGGCAATGAAGTGGTGGCGGCGATCGGGTTTATCCCGTTTTTTATTGGTTTAGGACGACTATTATATTGGCGTCTTGAAAATCGCAAACAGAATCAAAGCGAGGCAATAGACTAGTTAGCTCGAAGCTCAGGCTGGCAACGAATCACTACGATTAATTAGTTTATCCCTCGTGAAGCAACTTGAAGACGTTGAGCTGATTGAGCTCGCGGTCAAGCAGAATAATCAGCGCGCTTTTGCAGAGCTGGTGGAGCGGCATCAATCGAATTTACGCTATTCGATGCGCCAGCTCACCGACTGGAACGAGGCCTTAGCGGATGATTTGGTGCAAGATGCGTTTATTCAGGCCTTTCGCCAGTTGGCGAAATTTCGCGGTGAAGCCAAATTCTCCAGTTGGCTTTATCGTATCGGCTATAACGTATTCTTGATGCACGTGCGAAAAAAGCAATTACAGACGCAATCACTTGATACGCATCCTGTTGTTGATACCCCACAGGAACCTGCGGCCAGTGAGCTTCAAAGCAATGATTCGGCCAGCGCCGAGCAGTCGCTATTGCACAAAAAGGTAGCTGGGCTCTTAGCGCAACTCGAACCTGAGCGGCGCTCGGTATTGCATTTGTTTTTACATCGACAGCATACTCAGCAAGAGATTGCTACTATCATGGGAATTCCGCTGGGCACAGTGAAGACCCATATAAACCGAGGCAGAGCGGGTCTGCAAGACGCCCTGCGAGCATGGCAGTCATAATGACCAATTTGTTAACGAAATCAACGAGAAGTCGCTGTAGAATGTATCCAGCGGCACAAAAAAACCTCATCGATGTTTTTGAGGAATCGCTCAAGGTTTTGCCCCAAGGCTTAGGCCGCATTTCCAGGCCCGCGAGCAAGAAAGGCCTGCCAGTAAGAAAGATCAGCGAGTAAGATGATGAAAAAATCAGATCACAGTCAAAGCAGCGTCGCCGATATAGATGCCTTGTTTGCCTCAGCCAGAGAGTCTCAGCCAGCATTGCAGGCGAGTGAGTTTACGGCGAACGTCATGGCTGAGATCGACAGGCTTAGTACGCCGCTAGCAAGCTATGTCAATCTTGAGCAAAGTAAAACAGCACGGTCCTTACCGGTAGACATTATTACCGGTGGCTTGGGTGTTGCAGCCGTCGCCTGGTTTTTTGACGCGAACGAGGCCATCACGGCGCTGGTTAGCATAATTCCCGAATCCATTGTAATTAGCCCAATCAGTGTGGCAATGGCATTGGCTGGCTTGTCGGCATTGAGCTTGGCGTCTTGGTGGGCAGTAGAACAGCGTTAGGCTAGACCGATCCTACATTCATTATTTTGTTTCAATCAACGCGATTACAATCACTTGGTTTTGTTTTGATAAGCAAACCGGTGTTATGGTTTTTTCGGTTTGCGGTGTTCAGCCTTTTCGCTCTCCCGATCGTAAGTTCAGCCCAATTCATCAATATCTATGAGGGCGTTGTTCGGTTCCCAAACGGCTTTTTTGCAACCGGCAACGAGCAAATCATCATCACGGCTCGGGGTTCGCAATTTTCGAACCCGACGATTGAAGAATTTCCTGTTGTTGTTCCCGAAGGCGCAGACCAAGGAGCGTTTGCCTTCACACTTGATTCGAGTCAAACCGGCGGTTTTTGGTCATTGTCCGTACGCTGTGAGCAGTGTGCATCGGCTATTCCGGCAGAGCCTCATTTTCCAACCACTGCAACTGGCGACCCGCTGATTTTGGATCCCTCAAGCCAGTTTTTCTATATTGCCGGTACAGATTTTAGAGCCTTGAGCCTAAGCTTTATTGCCACTCGACCCCCGTCCAACCCAGAAGCAGCACGGCTAGTGCCCTTGGTGGATTTGATACTCAATGACGACAACTGAGTGCAATAAATGATCGTTGCCGCTGGGTCTAAACGGCTCGCACGGCAAAGCAATCGACGCCGATAGTCACTATCTACACCTATATTCGACTTTAAATCGTGTAAAAATAAAGCCATAAAAACAAATTTTTGAGGAGCAACGAATGCAAGGTTTAATGATGGGCGAGCAGCTCACGATCACTTCTTTAATGCGCCACGGGCGCACCATCAATGGCGACAGTGAGATTGTGTCTATAACGCATGACAATCCTCGGCATCGCTATACACAGGCAGAGTGCTATGACCGCGCGGGTCAGTTAGCGTTCGCCTTAAAGGAGCTAGGGCTCAAAGAGGGGCAGACCGTTGGCACCTTGGCGTGGAACGATTATCGACACATGGAGGTCTATTACGGCGTGGCTTGCAGTGGCGCCGTTTGTCATACCATCAACCCGCGTTTGTTCCCTGAGCAATTGGTTTACATTATCAATCATGCCGAAGATCAGTTTTTAATGGTCGACCCGATGTTTGTGCCATTAATCGAAGCCATCGCTGATCAAATTTCGTCGGTTAAAGGCGTGATTATTATGGGCGGCGAACAGAGCATGCCGGAAACCAAGCTCGACAATTTGCATTGTTATGAGACCCTCTTAGCTGGTCATGGTGCAGATTTTCCATGGCCAGACCTAGACGAAAATTCGGCCTGTTCTTTGTGCTATACCTCGGGCACCACCGGCAACCCCAAAGGCGTGTTGTATTCGCATCGCTCCTTGGTTTTGCAAAGCTATGCCTGTTGTTTGGCCGACGGCATGGGCTTGCGCTCTTACGATACGGCATTGCCGATTGTGCCAATGTTCCACGTTAACGCTTGGAACATTCCTTACTCGGCGGCGCTTTCTGGCTTTAAGCTGGTGTTCCCAGGGTCCAAAATGGGCGATGGCGAAGCGCTGCAAGAATTAATCGATAGTGAGCAAGTCAATTATTCGGTCGGCGTGCCGACAGTGTGGCTGTCGTTATTAACTTACCTTAAAGAATCCGGTAAGAAAGTAACAAGCCTTGAGCGAGTTGGTGTTGGTGGTTCTGCCTGCCCAATTAGCATCATGAAAGACTTCGAGGAAAACCATGGCGTTACGACCATAACCGGTTGGGGTATGACCGAGATGGCGCCCTTGGGTACCTTTAATCAAACCAAGCGACCACGCGAGGCGTATTCGGATGCCGAGTACGATGCCTTACGGGTCAGAGCCGGGCGGCCGATCTTTGGTGTTAGCATGAAAATCGTCGATGAAAACGACGAAGAAGTTCCATGGGATGGCGTCGCATTTGGCGCACTCAAAGTGAGAGGGCCATGGGTAGTTGAGCGCTATTTTAAACATGAAGAGTCCACCTTAGACGACAAAGGTTGGTTTGATACCGGCGATGTGGCCAGCATTGATGCAGACGGCAATATGATCATCACCGATCGAACCAAAGACGTGATCAAGTCTGGTGGGGAGTGGATATCGTCGATTGATCTGGAAAATTGTGCGATGGGCCATCCGGAGGTAGCCGAAGCTGCGGTGATTGGTATCGCGCATCCCAAATGGGACGAGCGACCGCTGCTGATTGTGGTTCGAGCGCCCGGTAAAGACGTGACCCCTGATTCGATTTTAGAATTTATGGATGACAAGATCGCCAAGTGGTGGATGCCAGACGAAGTGACCTTTGTCGACGAGCTGCCTCATACGGCCACCGGCAAAATCCACAAGCTCAAGTTGCGAGAGCAGTTTGCAGATTTCTCGTTTGCCTCGGCAGGCTAGCATCCACGCTAATTGTGGCAATAAAAGCGCTCGACTTGGCGGGCGCTTTTTTAATGCTTAGACTTTTTCAAAAACAAAGCCATAGCGGTTGCCATCAATACGCCGGCAACCAGAAAGGGCGCGCCAGGCAGGTAATAGCTTGTCGATTGATCGGTAAAGGCTTTAAAAGCCGAACTCATTAGCAAGGGGCTAACGATCATAGAGAGCGCAATCACCGAGGCAAAAATACCCTGCAATTCACCTTGTTCAGAATCGGTTACCTCGTCGGCCATTAAGCCTTGAAGTGCCGGCCCTGCTATTGCGCCTAGCGCTGAAATTGGTATGCCAATAAAAATGAGCAAGGTTGAGTTAATGAACGCCAGCCAAACAAAAGTAGCAATGGAAATCACAAAGCCAAAAAGGATAGTCCACCGCACGCCATAGCGCTCGATTAACCATTTCATTAAAACCGCTTGCGCTAAGGCGGCGCACAAACCGTAGGCCGCCAAACTCCAACCCACTAGCGAAACAGACCAAGCAAATTTTTCGATTGTGAAAAACGGCCAAATAACCGCGTATACGTTATTGGCGGTGGCTAGCAAAAAAGTCACCAACATCAAGCTGGCAATCGCCGGAAGGCGTTGAATTCTCAATAGTGCCGCAAAGGGGTTGCAGCGCGACCATTGGAATGCGCGCCGTTGCGATTTTACGAGGGTTTCCTGAAGTACAAAAAAACCGAAAGCGGCGTTGGCTAGAGCGAGAATTCCAGCAGCGACGAAGGGGATGCGTGTACCAAACTCGCCGAGTAGGCCACCAAGCGCGGGGCCGAGCACAAAGCCTAGTCCAAAAGCCCCACCAATTAATCCAAACTTTGCGGAACGCTCGCCTTTGTCGCTGATGTCGCTGAGTACGGCGGCTGCGGTTGAGTACGTTGCGCCACTGATACCTGAGATAACTCGAGCGACGAACAGGATGCCTAAAACGGGTGCCCAAGCCATCAGGAAGTAATCCAGGCCCATGCATATCAAAGAGATAATCAATACCGGGCGGCGGCCATAGGCGTCAGAAAGATTGCCTAACAATGGGCCGAACAGAAACTGCATGGCTGCAAAGCTAAAGGTTAAAAGCCCACCAATAAAGGCCGCGTCAGCGAGGTTTACATCGGCCACTTCGCGAATCAAATTAGGCATCACAGGGATTATCAAGCCAATGCCCATGGCATCGAGCATGACCGTAAAAACAATAAAAAGCGTCGCCTGTGTTTGTTTCATGCCGTCATGATGCAATGTGAAAATTTAACGAGAACTTTAGGCTCTGTGTTGAATAAAACTTGAGTGCAGTGTTTTGTATAAATCTAAGCCGACTACTTGAACCGAAAGTTAGAAAGAAAATTTGATAAAAAGCCCCGTAATACCTTGAACTCAGACGATCTATCCCCATAATTCAGCCATTCTTTTTTTTGGGTCAATAACCACTATGTCAGAGACAGAAAATCAAGAACAAAACAACGAGCAAAGCCCGGAAGATCAGCAAAGCAAGGTGAACGATGAGGTCGAGCAGATGAAGGCTCAGAGTACCGAAATCGATGAGAACATTGATGATAGTGAACTCGATGATCAGGCACAAGACTTACAAGGCCAGCTGACTGCCGCACAAGAAGAAGTGGCCAAACTCAAAGACGCATTTTTGCGTGCTAAAGCCGAAGAAGACAATGTTCGTCGTCGCGCTGAAAAAGAAGTGGCTAACTCAAGAAAGTTTGCAGTTGAAGGTTTTGCTAAAGAACTTTTAAGCGTCTACGACAGCTTGAATCTGGCCTTGAATTCGGAGGTCGATGAACAAGCGCAAGATGCTCTTAAAGGTATGCGCGAAGGTGTAGAAATCACTCTTAAACAGTTGCAGACTGCCCTGAGTAAATTTGGTGTGACAGAAGTGGCCTCGCAGGTTGGCGACAAGCTTGACCCGAATTTGCATCAGGCCATGAGTATGATCGAGTCTGACGACATTGAATCGGGCTGCATAATCAACGTCATTCAAGCGGGTTTCACTATGCACGATCGCCTTTTGCGGCCGGCTATGGTGGTGGTCGCAAAATAGCTATTGAAATTAGAAACTAAGCCTTTATTAAACAGCCAGTTAAGCGAGGCGGGCGAAGCCGCGGCAATAAATAAACCTCAGCGAGAAATCGCTTGAATAAACCGCGTTTAACCCCACAAACAAGGCAGAAAGAAATTTTTGAGGTAAGTCAAAATGGGTAAAATTATCGGAATCGACTTGGGAACGACCAATTCATGCGTTGCCGTGATGGATGGCGAAAAGCCGCGAGTTATTGAAAACAGTGAAGGCGATCGCACCACACCGTCCTACGTCGCATTTGCCGACGACGGCGAAGTGTTAGTAGGTCAGCCGGCTAAACGCCAATCGGTTACCAATCCAACTAACACCTTATATGCGGTTAAACGATTGATCGGGCGCAAGTTCGATGAAGAAGTGGTGCAGCGTGATAAAGAGTTGATGCCCTACAAAATCGTCAAAGCAAAAAATGGTGATGCCTGGGTAGAGGCTAACGGCAAGCAAATGGCTGCGCCTGAAATTTCCGCGCGCGTTTTGCAAAAAATGAAAAAAACCGCCGAAGAATATCTAGGCGAAGAGGTCACTGAAGCAGTAGTGACCGTTCCAGCGTATTTTAACGATTCGCAGCGTCAAGCAACGAAAGATGCAGGCAAAATAGCCGGTTTGGATGTTAAGCGTATTATTAATGAGCCAACCGCGGCGGCCCTCGCTTACGGTATGGATCAAAAAGCCGGTGATCGAAAAATCGCGGTCTACGATTTAGGCGGCGGCACCTTCGATGTTTCAATTATCGAGATCGCCGATATTGATGGTGAGCACCAGTTCGAAGTGCTCTCAACCAATGGTGATACTTTTTTGGGCGGTGAAGATTTCGATAATCGCATCATTGAGTATCTTGCCGATGAATTTAAAAAAGACCAGAGCATTGATCTAAAAGGCGATGCCTTGGCCATGCAGCGCTTGAAAGAAGCGGCCGAAAAAGCCAAGATCGAACTCTCTTCAAGCTCTCAAACTGAGATCAACTTACCTTATATCACTGCCGATGCCACCGGGCCTAAGCACTTGGTGCTAAAGCTCTCTCGTGCAAAGTTAGAATCTCTAGTTGAAGATTTAGTAAAGCGTACGATTGAGCCATGTCGAATTGCCATGAAAGACGCGGGCGTCTCCGCCAGCGATATTCATGATGTGATATTGGTTGGTGGTCAAACGCGTATGCCGAGAGTGCAAGAGTCGGTTGCGGAATTTTTTGGCAAAGAAGCGCGCCGCGATGTAAACCCTGACGAAGCCGTAGCCATGGGTGCTGCGATTCAAGGTGGCGTACTTGGTGGCGATGTTAAAGACGTTTTGTTATTGGACGTCACTCCATTGACCTTGGGTATTGAAACCATGGGCGGGGTGCGAACTGCGTTAATTGACAAAAACACCACTATCCCAACGAATGCCAGCCAGGTTTTCTCAACGGCGGATGATAATCAAGCCGCGGTGACCATTCATGTCTTGCAAGGTGAGCGTGAAATGGCCGCCGGCAATAAGTCTCTAGGGCGTTTTGACTTAACGGATATTCCACCAGCACCTCGCGGTGTTCCGCAAATTGAAGTGACGTTTGATATCGACGCTAACGGCATCATGAATGTCTCGGCCAAAGACAAAGCCACCGGCAAAGAAAACAAGATCGTCATCAAATCCAGTTCTGGTTTGAGCGAGGAAGAGATTGAAGCCATGGTGGCCGATGCCGAGGCGCATGCCGAGGAAGACGCCAAAGCAAAGGCATTAGTTGAAGCTCGTAACCAAGCCGAATCGATGATTAACGGCGTCAAGAAGTCTATGACCGATGCTGGCGAAACCTTGGATGATGGCGAGAAATCCAACATTGAAGCGGCCATAGTTGAAGTCGAAGAAGCAGTTAAGGGCGAAGACGTTGACGTAATTAATGAAAAGGTTCAAACCTTGATGCAGGCAAGCCACAAATTGGCTGAGCAAATGTACGCTCAATCACAAGAGGGCGAAGACGGTGCTCAAGCACAACAAGAAGCGCCTCAAGACGACAATGTCGTCGACGCCGAATTTGAAGAAGTAAAAGACGACGACCAAAAAGCCTAAACGACGATTGCGCAGCTCTATTATTTTGCCAGACATCATTGTTTGTGCAGAATTTGAGAGTTGCGCATTTTCTATAAGGGCAGATAAAAATCATTATGGCTAAGCGCGATTATTATGAAGTCTTGGGCGTGGATCGCTCGGTTAACGACGCCGACCTGAAAAAGGCTTATCGTCGTTTGGCGATGAAGCATCATCCTGATCGCAATCCTGACAGCACCGAGGCCGAGGCTAAGTTCAAAGAAGCCAAAGAAGCTTATGACGTGTTGTCAGACACCTCTAAACGTTCAGCATACGACCAATTTGGTCATGCTGCTTTCGAAGGTGGCATGGGCGGCGCAGGCGGCGGCGGTTTTTCCGGCGGCGCAGGTGGTTTTAGTGATATTTTTGGCGATGTCTTTGGCGATATTTTCGGCAGTGGCGGCGGCGGTGGTCGCCAGCGCCAACGTCGCGGCGCCGATTTACGTTACAACCTAGATTTGTCTCTTGAAGATGCGGTTCGTGGCACCGAAATGAACATCACCGTGCCACGCATGTCGAATTGCGGTACGTGCAGCGGCAGTGGATCAAAACCTGGAAGCAGCGCCTCGCAATGCGGTACTTGTCATGGACAAGGCCAAGTTCGCATGCAGCAAGGGTTTTTCTCGGTACAACAGACCTGCCCTCAGTGTAAAGGTGAAGGCTCGATTGTTACCGACCCCTGCGGCGATTGTCATGGGCAGGGGCGCGTTCGCGAGAACAAAAAGCTCTCGGTTAAAATTCCGGCGGGCGTCGATGAAGGCGATCAGATTCGCTTAACAGGAGAAGGTGAAAGTGGCGGCGTTGGCGGCATAAACGGCGACCTTTATGTGTTGGTCGCGCTTAAAAAACATCCCTTGTTTAGCCGCGAAGGAGTTGACCTGCATTGCACTGTGCCTATCGGTTTTTCAACACTAGCACTTGGTGGCGATTTAGAAGTACCCACTTTGGAAGGCAAAGCCAAGCTCAAAATCCCAGCTGGGACCCAATCAGGTAAATTATTTCGATTGCGTGGTAAAGGCGTGCAAAACGTTCGCAATGCCGGTTTTGTGGGTGATTTATACGCGGAAGTAGTGGTTGAGACTCCGGTGAATTTAACCAAGCGACAGAAAGAGTTGCTAGAAGAACTCGACACTACTATTCACGAGGGCGGCTCAAAGCACAGCCCGCAGGAGAGTTCGTGGGCCGACAAAATCAAATCCTTTTTTGATGATCTAGTGACCTAAGGTTCTCGGATTTATTAGTATGATTAACCGGGATTAGGTTTCGCTTAGCTAGGAAAAACTGGGCACAGCTAACTGGGCACAACTACTTAGGCACTGCTAACGCGCGTCAATCTTGGCGGCACAAATAAAGTCGCTTTCACTCAAGCCATTAACCGTGTGGGTAATCCACGCGACTTTACATCGTTGATATCCGACTTCCATATTGGGGTGATGATCTTGTTCCTGCGCTATGCTTGCGACTCGATTCACGAAATCAATGGTTTGTGAGTAGGAGCCAAATCGATAGGTTTTGCACAATTGATTGAGATCTGCGCAAAACGTCCAACCGTCCAACAAATTTAGTAAACCTTGAGCGTCGGTGAGATTCATCGGCCCTTGAGATTTTGGAATAGGGCGGCAATTACTGTTTATCAGTTTATCGAGTGAGTCGATCATAGTATTCTTGTTTTTCAGCGGTTGCCACGGTGGCAGCCTTTCCAAAATATTAACACTATTCTTGTAATAGTAAGGAGTTCGGCTTTGCCGCAACATCATAACGCCTGGGTCTGGATGGACTTGGAAATGACGGGTCTTGAACCCGAACATGATCGTATCATCGAGATGGCAACGATCATTACCGATGGTGATTTAAGAGTGATAGCCGAAGGCCCTGTGCTGGTCATTCATCAATCCGATGAGCTACTCAATGGCATGGACGAGTGGAACACGCGCACGCACAACAAAACGGGCTTAGTAAACAAAGTGCGAGCATCCAGAGTTACCGAGCGACAAGCCGAGATTGAAACTCTGGACTTTATTCAGCGGCATACGTTAAAAAATCGCGCTCCCCTGTGTGGCAATAGCATTTGCCAAGACCGGCGCTTTCTTTATAAATACATGCCAGAGTTGAGCGAGTGGTTGCATTATCGCAACATTGACGTCAGCTCTTTCAAAGAAGTGGCTCGACAATGGTCACCGAGCATTTTGGGCGGCTACGAAAAACGCGCAAGCCATCAGGCCTTGGAGGACATCAAAGAGTCCATCGAAGAATTACGCTACTATCGCGATAACTTAATTCAACTCGACGGCTATTGAGGGAGCGTTTGTGGAACGATTTGATCAACTAAACGATAAGCTAATTACCTTTATAGAGAAACAGAAGCTGTTTTTTGTTGCAACTGCCGGAGCCGAAGGCAGAATTAATCTCTCGCCAAAAGGCATGGACAGTCTGCGCGTATTGGATGCCAGCACCGTGCTGTGGCTGAATCTCACGGGCAGTGGTAATGAAACCGCCGCGCATGTACTAGAAAATAAGCGCATGACGTTGATGTTTTGTTCTTATGAAAAAC
>CALAKU010000007.1 GCA_937922925.1 uncultured Arenicella sp.
TGTGCCCTACTACACACCTACTATGCATACCCGCCTACTAATAAATATTGTTTTGTTTAGTGGAGAATCAGCGGTTCAACCCCATAGCGAATCGCTTTGAAAGCTAAAAATCCTTAGAACCCGATACCAACCACGCCCTAAATAGTGTTCTCAACCCCATTTTTCTCTCAGCCCGCTGTGTTTATCCCAATAAATCACACAATATTGTCAACAACGGAAAGGAGCAATTTAACAATTCCTTACAATTGAAACCATTGGACTAAAGTCTTATATCCTTAGTTTAGGTGAAAAATTAATGAAATATTTAGACGTATGAACTCAATTTGTCTAACAAAAGGCCAATCCTTGCCTAGTTATCCAGTTTTTGCTGCTGAGCGATTAGATTTTCCAATACTGGGAAGATCGATTTAAAATCGAAACCGAAAACCTGGTTATTTAAGCCGATCTGATTTAACGCGGCGACGGTTTTCTTTCCAATCACGCCATCTATTTCACCTACATCAAACCCCAAAATAGATAACAAGCGCTGCACTCCGGCAACTTGTGCGGCGAATTGATCTTTATAAGAGCGTTTACCTAGGTAGATGTCAGCCTTACTGGTGTTTCGCCAATTCTTTTTTACGACATTAAACCCGATTGCAACATCGTCGTCGTTGCAGCGATTGCCATCGGGTAATCGATAGTCAGAAAGTTGTACACAAAGAGGTTTATCTTCACCCCAGGTAAAACCGTCGTTTGGCATGGTGGAGCGTGGATTAGACTCAGCATGTACATAATAATTGCCGTTCAACAAGGCCACATCAACTGGGACCTCACAAAAACCCGGGTATACACGCCACCAGCCCTCGCTTGCAGTGCGATTGTCTGTGGTGTCGTAACCCACCGCTATCATTAGCACTAGATCAGTCTGGTTACACACTTCTAAGCGCGCAAGCGTTGGCGCTGAGTTTATGAAACTCAGCAAAACCAGTAAAACAGTAGCTTTATGACGGAATGATTTTTGCAAACTTTCGCTTTCCAACTTGGAGCACAAACGGCTCGGTTTCATTTATTTGCTGGCGCGCGTCGGCGACGCGATCGCCGTTTATCTTGACCGCACCTTGCTTAACCATACGCATGGCTTCGGAAGTGCTGGCACAAAGTTGTGCTTCTTTGACGAGATTGGCGATTAACATGCCCTGCTCTAAATCAATCGCGACTTCGGGCAAGTTATCAGGAATCGCATTTTTTTGGAAACGTTGTATAAAGTCTTCTTTTGCTGACTCAGCCGCTTTGGGATCGTGGAATCGTGTAATTACTTCTTCGCACAATAAAAACTTGATGTCTCTTGGATTAACGCCGTTTTGTATTTGCTTCTCAAACGCTTCTATTTCGGAGATCGGCCGAAAACTCAGCAATTCGAAGTAGCGCCACATCAAATCGTCAGAGATCGACATTAACTTACCAAACATTTCATTCGGGGCGTCGGTAATACCAATATAGTTTCCTAGCGACTTCGACATTTTTTGTACGCCATCTAAGCCCTCTAAAATCGGTACCGTCACAATCGCTTGTTGGGGCTTGCCGTACGCACGCTGCATTTCTCTGCCAACCAATAAATTAAATTTTTGATCGGTGCCGCCAAGTTCAACATCGGTGTTCATGGCCACGGAGTCGTAACCTTGCACCAACGGATACAAAAACTCATGGATTGCAATTGACTGCTGCGCCGCATAACGTTTAGAGAAGTCATCGCGCTCTAGCATCCTGGCAACCGTGTGCTGCGCGGCCAGGCGAATCATATCGGCCGACGACATCTTACTCATCCATTCGGAATTAAAACGCACTCGAGTTAGCTCTGGGTCTAGAATTTTAAAAACTTGCTCTTGATAGGTCTGCGCATTTTGCAGTATCTCCGCTTCCGTTAACGGCGGGCGTGTTGCGCTTTTCCCCGTAGGATCACCAATTAGCCCAGTAAAGTCTCCGATTAAGAAGCTGACATTGTGGCCCAGCAATTGGAATTGACGCAGTTTGTTAATCAGCACTGTGTGGCCCAGATGCAGATCAGGCGCGGTGGGGTCAAAGCCGGCTTTGATTTCCAAGGGTTTGCCAGTCGCCAGCTTTTCTTCTAGCTCGGCTTGGGGGATGATTTCATCGGCCCCGCGCAATAATTGCTTCATCACATCAGACGGCTCACCAGCAGTAGCCTCTGGAGTTGATGTTTTCGAACCATTATCAATAGATTGTGATTGTTTGCTGTCCACGGTAAACACTGCAAATAGGGTAATAGTGCGGCATTGGTATGCGCGCGCCGGTAAACAATCGAAGACTAAACGCTAATAAAGCGCAGAACAAGACCACATAGTCTTTTTAACAGAGTCTCTTCGACTCAGCCTCATTGTAATCGGCTATCGCCGACATGCAGGATTCATATCAACGCGAGATCAGTCCACCAAACACTAGACATCCCGCCTATCAAAGCGGGTAAAGTCAGCCCGCAACATTACCATTTCAGCATACCAGCCATTCGAAGCACGCTTTAATTTGCCAATGCGCCGTAAAGCTTGCAAAATAAGTCGCTTTAGCGGGTTGGGGCAAATAGCGGCTCTTCGCTGATCACGTTTAGAACACAAAAAATAATCACTAAAAATCAATCTAACATGAAGGCGGCGGCGGTTACTGATGCTATTGCTACAGCAAGGTCAAGCGCGTCGAAAAAGACGACCACTATGACAACACTTTTTTCGACAGTTATCAGCACTTTGTCATTTAGCTTACTCGGTCTTAAACGACGTGGTGTTAGGCTTGGTTTATCGACAAACAAGCCCAGAGCCGATCGATTTAAGAAACGTCATTGGCTATTGGGCACCAGTATTTTATTTGCCTGCGGCTGGGTTACTCATACCACTACGGCCAACATCATCGAACAGCAATATCAAGAAGAGCCCCCTAGGTCGTATTCTTTATCGTCATCACCGGAAGTTCAAGCCAACATTGCTAAGTCTACAGACGCTCAGGGCTTTCTACTCGCAGAAGCTGAAGGCTCTCTACCCATAGAAGCTGAAGGCTCTCAATCAACAGAAGCTGAAGGCTCTCAACCTATCGACGCTGCGGTAGTGGTGCCTGAATTACGGAAAGAAACCCACACGATTAAACGCGGTGAGTTTTTGGGCAGTATTTTTAGGCGTCGAGGCTACCCTGCGGGATTACCTTATACTTTGTCAAAAGACCCAATCGCCAAAGAATTAGTGTCGCTTAAGGTTGGTCGCGAAATTGAATTCGGGCTAGATGATGAAAATGCACTCAGAGAGTTGCACTACCCGGTCACCAACCTAAGCAAACTCAGCGTTCGTCTTGATGGCAACCAAATAATTGATGCACAAATTACCGATCTACCCTATCAAACTAAAGAATACATAGCCTCGGCCGAGATTAAGACCTCGTTATATGAAGCCGCTCTAGAAGCTGGTCTAAGCAATAATCTTATTATGGAGATGGTTCGCATTTTTGGATGGGACATCGATTTTGTCTTAGACATCCGCAAAGGCGATACCTTTCATATTGTTTATACTCAATACGAATTAAATAACGAAGTACTTCAAGACGGCAATATATTAGCGGCCGAATTCACCACCCAAGGAACGGCTTATCGCGCCTTGCGTTTTGAGAACGAAGACGGCGATGCGAGTTACTATGCACCCAACGGCGAGAGCATGTTGGGCACATTCTTACGTTCGCCGGTTGAGTTTTCGCGAATTTCATCTCGATTTGGCAAGCGCAAACATCCCATTCTTAAAACTTGGCGAGCACACAAAGGGGTTGATTACGCCGCCGGGCGCGGCACTCCAATTCGAGCCACCGCTGATGGCAAAGTGACACTGGCGGGCAACAAAGGCGGCTATGGTCGAACCATCGTCATTCGCCATGCCGGGCGCTTCTCTACCTTGTATGCTCATATGACGGGCTTTGCCAAAGGCATTCGCTCGGGTAGCCGAGTCAAACAAGGCCAAACGATTGGCTACGTCGGCAGCACCGGTTTAGCAACCGGGCCGCATCTACATTACGAGTTTCGGGTAGATGGCGTTCATCGCAACCCATTAAGTTACAAGACGCCAAAGGCTTCTTCGGTGCCGGAGGCATTAAAGGCCTCGTTTGATCTAGTGGCCAATAAAAGGCTCGCCAAACTGGATGAAGTCAGTTCAGCGTATATGTTGGCGCAAAATCAGACGAGCCAGCGAAAACTCTAGACAATGGCCTTTTAGAGAACTCTCCAATGAGTGATCTGTATATTGGCATGATGTCGGGCACCAGCATGGATGGTATCGACGCGGCATTGGTCCGGTTTGAGTCGCCTACCAAATTCGAAACTCTCGGTGAGCACATGACGCCTTACCCCAATAAGGTAAGACAAAAAATCGCAAGCGCTGCTCAAAACAATCAACACTTGGCTGAAAATACCGATAGCCCGCTGCATCTTGAGCTAGCTAATATCTACGCCCACGCAGCAAAGGAACTTCTCGATAAAGCCGGTGTTGCCAAAGACCAGATCAAGGCCATTGCCAATCACGGCCAAACCGTCAAACACGAACCTAACGCGACCAAGCCAGTCAGCTTGCAATTGGGTTGCGGACAAACCCTGGCAAACGCAACTGGGATAAGAACCATCACTCAGTTTCGCCAAGCCGACTTGGCCGCAGGTGGGCAAGGCGCGCCGCTTATGCCCGCATTTCATCGAGCGGCTTTCGGCGAGCAATCTAAAGCCGCAGTGCTCAATCTCGGAGGCATCGCCAATCTGACGATTTTGGGAGCTCCGTTGATTGGTTTCGATACCGGGCCCGGCAACTGCCTTTTGGATCGATGGATAGAACACAACTCTGGTTTGCAGTACGACGAAAATGGCTTGTGGGCAAAATCTGGCGCTGTCGATCACGACCTACTTGATCGCCTTCTTGGTGATGAGTACTTTAAACAGCCCCCCCCCAAGAGCACGGGCACTGATATTTTTAATCTTGATTGGCTGGCCCGCGCAAAGCCACAAAACGGCAAACCCGAAGACATTCAGGCGACCTTACTCGCGTTGACAATAGAGACCGTGGCGCGCAGCCTAGAACAATACTACGAAGATGGCTTTCTTTGGGTTTGTGGCGGCGGCGCGGCAAATGCCTACCTGATGCAGAGCTTGCAACAACGTTTGGTTTCTTTTGAGGTAAGCTCGACTGACCAAGCCGGTGTTAACTCCGATTACTTAGAGGCAATTGGGTTTGCGTGGCTGGGATACTGCTTTGACCAGTCGATACCGAGTAATGTACCCAGCGTGACGGGAGCAGCGAAGGATTGTGTATTGGGCGAATTATTTGAGCCCCATTAATGGCTTCTTTTCTTCTGCATTCCTTTTTCTAGTGAGCTACTTTGTTCGCCGCCCGTGACGCGCGAACTAAATGCCGATCAAGCACGAAAGAACGACTGCCTTACAAACTCAGAAGCCAAAGAATCCGAATTGAGAACATCAAGTTCTTGAAAATCAAGGCCTTAAAAATCAGAGGTCCAGCAAAGCGACGGCCGCTTTTACTTTCATTGCACAAAACTGAAAATAGCCAGCGATGCTGGCTGTAAAACAAGAAGGTAAATCTAGTTGGTCTTTACGAGTTTGATTACGCTGAAAACGAAGACCCGCATCCGCAGGTGGTTTGCGCATTGGGGTTATTGATAATAAATCGTGCACCGTCAATGTCGTCTTTAAAGTCTATTTTCGCGCCAATCAAATATTGAAAGCTCATTGGGTCAACCAGCAAACGCACGCCGTCTTTATCGACTGAGGTGTCGTCGTCTTGTTGCTCTTCGTCAAACGTAAAACCGTATTGAAAACCAGAACAGCCTCCGCCCTGCACGTAAACGCGCAGCTTAAGTTCTTGATTGTCTTCTTCAGCGATTAGCTCCGCCACCTTAGCTGCGGCCGGTGCCGTAAAGTCCAGAGGCTGCGATACTTCGTTACCTTGTTCAATTTCTAACATTTCAGAACCATCCACTAATTGAAAAACAACACCACAATCTGGTTATTATAGATGGTGGCGCGTACTTAAAATCTCAAGAGTTAATTCCCGAGAGCTATTTCTTAGGTACTTTCTTAGGTACTTAGAGCAAATTAAGACTTAGCTTCGCCTTTATCGGCACCACCAGAAATCACGTCGTAAACCGGAGCGGCGGCGTCAGACACTAGACTACCATTGAGCACCGCGCCCAACTCCATCTCGACTGCTTTGTAATGGATGTCTCCAGTGACTTTGGCGCTTGATTGCAGCTCAACATGCCCTACCGAAGAAATATTGCCTTTAACCGTGCCGTTAACGACAACATGAGGCACGTTGATATCTCCCTCAACAACTCCCGACTCACTTAAAACCAGAGTGCCATTGGTGCTATCTTGTGCAGACACATGCCCTTTGACGTGCCCGTCGATGCGCAATCCACCGGTAAATTCCAAATCGCCTTGCAACATAGAACCGGTACCAATCAAGGTATCAATTGTCTCAACGGGTTTATTGTTGATAACTTTATCTTTATTTCGTTTCATGGTCGTTAAGCCTTAATTTTTAATGTGTGTTACTCAAGAGGTTAACCGCTAGGCGCAGACTGCGCTCTGCTAATTAGTTGCAACCTCAGCTTCTGATTTATTGACGGCGAACCAACGCTCGAGTGATTCACCGCTTTGTAATTGTAGTTCTATTTTGATGCGCGCGGCATTGCTCAAATCGGGTCTTTCTATCGCCCCAGATACCTGCTGGAAGTACTGGTAATTAACGCTACGTGTACTCGACGATGGCCATTGCCCCGTTGCAGTATCGTTTTCATACAATGTGGCCTTGAGGCTGCCGCGCACTTGATGCTTGTGTTTAATAGCTTGCACCAAGGTGATGTCAAAACTCAATAGCCCATCTTGATAACGATGGTCTAGCGCCTGGATTGCTGGGCCAGACTGGCCATCTTCTGGCGAGATAATACTTCGATAAAAATCTAACCGCGAGCCTAGAACGCGGTTTTTTTGTTCAGAATTCGCGTAGGCCTTACTCATTTGCTTATACGCTTCTTCCTGAATTTGCTGCTGACGCTGAGCAAAACTCAGCCCCTGATTCGCAACACTTAGCTCTTTTTGTAACTGCTGAATGGTTTCATTGAGTTGGCCAATAGACTGAGCATCTTGCTCCAAGCGATGATGGCCCACTGTAAAACCCTGGGAATATGCCAAATACAACCCTAAAAGAATCGCAAAAATACCGCCTATCACTGCGGCCATAAAGGCCGTGCGCGACATCTTAGGGCGAATACTCAGGTCGTTAGTGGATCGTCTCAACATGATTAACAAATACGATTAAGGCATTAAACCGGGATGCAACAAACCCGAAGTTTCATCAACCCCAAAAGCGAGGTTCATATTCTGAATGGCTTGCCCAGCGGCGCCTTTGGTTAGATTGTCTTCAACTGCAAGCACGACTAATTTACCTGAACCACCCGCTTTGTGCACCGCGATTCGACAAGTATTTGAGGATTTTACCGAGCGAGTATCCGGATGAGCGCCCAATGGCATCACATCGACAAACGGTTCTGAATCATAACGTGTTACAAACCAATCGCGCACCACATCAAGCTCGGTTTCGGGATTTTTTAAATCGGCGTAAATTGTGGCATGAATGCCGCGCAGCATTGGCGTTAAATGGGGTACAAAGGTTAAATTAACGGGCGCGCTGCCTACGCCCGCCAATGTTTGGCTAATTTCAGGATGATGCCGATGACCAGCGACAGCATAGGCCTTAAAACTGTCGGTGACTTCGCTGTATAAATTGGCGACACTCGCACCTCTACCCGCGCCGGTAACACCGGATTTTGCATCAATAACAACGTTGTTGTTCGCAAGATAATCACTCTCTATCAATGGCAACAAGCCCAAGGTGCTCGCGGTTGGATAGCAACCGGGATTTGCAATCAACTTAGCGGTTTTTATTTGCTCTCTATTGAGTTCGGGCAGGCCGTATACAGCGGTATCAAGCAGCTCTGGACAAGCATGCTCCATGCCATACCATTGCTCCCATGTGGCCTGATCTCGGATTCGAAAATCAGCGGCCAGATCAATTAACACGGTGCCACTGTCTAGCAACGCTCGTGCGTGCGTCATTGCCACTCCATTGGGAGTTGCGCTGAACACAACATCACAGCCTTGAAACGCATCGCTTTTTGGCTCACAGAACGCCAGGTCACAATGGCCCCGCAGGCTAGGGAATAAATCGCTTACCGGCCTACCCGATTCTGAGCGCGACGTAATCACACTGAGTTCGACATCCGGATGCTGCACAAGCAAGCGCAATAACTCTACTCCGGTATAGCCCGTGCCACCTATGATGCCAACTTTAATTTGCTTACTCATGCCTACTTAAGTATCTCTAGAAGTCGTTACTTTATCTCTAATTTGAGTCAATCGACAAACAAAAAAGCCGGCAATAAAGCCGGCTCTTTAACAATCCATCTAAAACGATTAACGTTTTGAGAATTGTGGTCTGCGGCGTGCGCCTTTAAGACCCACTTTCTTACGTTCAACTTCACGCGCATCACGTGTAACAAAACCCGCTGCCCGTAACTGCGGGCGCAGCTCTTCGTCATACGCGAGCAAAGCACGTGTTATACCGTGACGTATCGCGCCAGCTTGGCCGCTGCCACCACCGCCTTGAACATTAACGTGAATGTCAAAACGATCTTCCATACTTAACAAGGCTAAAGGCTGGCGAACCACCATACGCGCCGTTTCACGACCAAAATATTCGTCTAGTGGCCGTTGATTAACGGTAATGCTACCTGAACCAGATTGAATGCGCACTCGCGCCGTCGATGATTTACGACGACCAGTGCCTAAATAAACGTCTGCCATTTTAACTCTCCTTACAACTCAAGTGCTTTTGGCTCTTGAGCTTGATGCTTGTGCTCAGGGCCAACATAAACGTGTAACTTTTTGAACATAGCTCGGCCTAAAGGATTTTTAGGCAACATGCCACGCACCGCGTTTTCGATAATTCGCTCAGGTGCATGCTCACGAAGTTTGCGCACATTGATATCTTTGATGCCGCCCGGAAAACCCGTGTGGCGATAATAGATTTTGTCTTCTTCTTTGTTACCAGTTACCGCGATTTTCTCGGCATTAACAACCACAATGTGGTCACCAGTATCAACATGAGGAGTATATTCGGGCTTATGCTTGCCACGAAGACGCAGGGCGATCTCGGTCGCGACTCGACCTAGCACTTTGTCGGTAGCGTCAATTACGTACCACTCGCGCTTCACCTCTGCGGGTTTTGCAGAAAAGGTTTTCATTTTTTTATCTCACTAATTTGCTTCTTTGTCATCACCCGAGCTCAATAACCAAGGGCCTATGACGGTTGCGCACAGGCTAGCACCTGCACGGGAGGCCGGATTTTAGGGGTTTAAGGTGGCTTCCGCAAGGCTCTTTATGGGGAATGTCAGAAAAGTTTTATGCCCTGCGAATGAGTTGATTGAAGAGGTTTCTTCGATTTTGCTCGGTTATTTTATTTTGGTGAGGGCCTTCAGTATCGCTGAGGGCTCTTATTCGCTGAGGGCTCTTATTCGCTGAGGGCTCTTATTGGCTGAGGGCTCTTGATGGGGCTGAGGGCTCTTGATGTCTTGGCGATGCGTTGAGATAGGTCCTGACTTTCGTCAGGATGACGGAATATTTTTGGGATGCTTACTACATTGAGGATAAATCGACTCAAGAAACAGCGATTACGCGCTTAAAAAATGACTCGACCTACAAAAGAGTCATCCCGAACTTGATTCGGGATCTAAACAGGCTTAACTCCCATACCCTAAAACGGCATACCTCCAGGGCCACCCATACCACCTGGTGGAAACTTGCCGCCCATCCCGGGCATACCACCCATACCGCGCATCATCTTGGCCATTTTCCCTTTGCCACCCATTTTTTTCATCATCTTCTGCATTTGGGTAAATTGCTTGATGGTCTTATTTACGTCTTGAATCTGTGTGCCAGAACCAGCTGCAATTCGTTTTTTACGCCCACCTTTAATCAGCGCAGGAAACTGTCGTTCTTGAGGCGTCATGGAGTTAATAATCGCCACGCTTTTATTCATGTCGCCCATCATCCCGCTCATCGCATTGTCCGGCAGCTTCATATTGCCCATGCCGGGCAACTTACCCATTAAACTTTCGACGCCGCCAAGATTATTCATTTGCTGAACTTGGTCGCGATAATCTTCTAAATCAAAACCCTTGCCCTTCTTGAGCTTTTTAACCAGTTTTTCCGCTTTTTCCTTATCGACCTTTTGCTCTGCCTCTTCGATTAAGGTCATCACATCGCCCATCCCTAGAATGCGCGATGCTATGCGGTCAGGGTGAAAGGCTTCGATGCCGTCGATTTTTTCGCCGATGCCTAAAAACTTGATTGGCTTGCCAGTGACTTCGCGAATCGACAGAGCTGCGCCGCCGCGCGCATCGCCATCGGTCTTCGTGAGAATCACACCGGTTAAGGGCAACGCTTCATCAAACGCTTTGGCGCTGACCACGGCATCTTGGCCAGTCATTGAATCCACAACAAAGAGGGTTTCAATTGGTTTAGCCGCAGCGTGAACCTGTTTGATTTCACCCATTAATTCGTTGTCAACATGCAAACGCCCCGCGGTATCGATGATCAGCACATCCACCACAGCCTTTTTTGCGGCCTCTTTCGCCCCAGTAACAATATCCACAGGTTTTTGATTCGGCGAGCTCGGATGGAAGGCCACATCAATCGAGTTGGCCAGCGTTTTGAGCTGCTCGATCGCAGCCGGGCGATAAACGTCGGCACTCGTTACCATTACGGATTTGCCTTGTCGGGTTTTGAGCAAATTCGCCAACTTCCCGACCGTGGTCGTTTTACCTGCACCTTGCAAACCCGCGACCAAAATAACCGCCGGTGGCGTCTGCGCAAGATTTAAAGCATCGTTGGCAGCGCCCATTAAGTCGACCAACTCTTGTTGGACGATTTTGATGACCATTTGCCCAGGATTCAAGCTTTTGGATACGTCTGTACCAATAGCCTTTTCTTTAACCTTGTTCACAAAGGACTTAACCACAGGCAAAGAGACATCGGCTTCCAGCAAGGCAACACGTACCTCGCGCATGGCATCGCTAATGTTGTCGTCGGTCAAGCGAGCTTGACCACGCAAGCTTTTAAAGGTGTGTTGCAGGCGGTCGCCGAGCTGTTCAAACATAAGATAAAGGGCCTGAGCCAAGGTTCGCTAACTAAATCCGTGTGGTATTCTAACCGCTGTCTGTTTACGGTGCAGCTATCACCGCATCACTTTTTCGCGTTCATCTATGTTTTTGGCCCTATTAACCGCGTTGATCTTATATTGCGCCGCGACCATATTGATCGCGCGCCAGCTTAGCTCGGGCCACCAACCAGTATCCAACACACCTTTAAGTTACTATTTAGCTGGGCTGGCGGTGTTGGCTCATGGGGTCTACCTTTGTGACAGCAGCCTAAATGGCTTTCAGCTTAATTTGAGCCTGCCATCAATGATTGTGTTAATGGCTTGGATGACCAACGCGATTTTCATGTTGGCTGGTGCTACCTTGCCAATTCGCCGACTTGGGATTTTGGTTTATCCTTTAACCGTTATCAGCCTTATCTTTGCTTGGGCTTGGCCTCAAAGCGAACAAGCGACCACTACGCCCAGCGCATGGCTAAGCCTGCATATTGTTATTTCGCTGCTGAGTTATGCCCTGCTCGCGATCGCGGTGATCCAGTCCATATTGCACTGGTACCAAGAGAAACTCATTAAGGCCCGCACTCAGCCAGCATTACTTGCCGCTTTGCCGCCACTGCAAACCATGGAATCCCTTTGGCTGAGGCTGGTGATCGGTGGGTTTATCGGCCTGAGTTTGACCTTGGCTTCTGGCGCGCTCTTTAGCCAACAAATCTTTGGGCGCCCCTTTAGTTTTGATCATCATACTGTGCTGGCGGTGATGGCATGGCTGGTATTTGCTATTTTGTTGGTCAAGCGGTTTCGAAATGGCTTGCGAGGTGCGCAAGCCGTGATTTGGACATTACTCGGCTTTGGCCTTATTCAATTGGGATATTTCGGCACCAAAATTGTGTCGGAATTGCTCAAGCTACAGTAAAATCTGCGCGCAGACTAAACCTCACTGATTCTATTGTGAACATTACCCGCAACCCCACTCGTGAAGTGGCTATCGGCCACGGTGCCGTAGGCAATAATCATCCAATCGTCGTGCAAAGCATGTGCGCTACCCACACGCAAGATATCGATGCGACCGTAGCGCAAACCAATGCCTTGCATGAGCGCGGTGCTGGCGTGGTAAGAATCGCGGTAGACAACAAAAAAGATGCGGCTGCGTTGATTGAGATTCGCAAACAAACCAATGCGACACTGTCGGTAGATTTGCAAGAGAACTATCGCATGGCGGCTTTGGTCGCGCCCCACGTTGACAAGATCCGCTATAACCCAGGGCATTTGTTTCATCATGAAAAACAAAAGTCGTGGAAAGACAAAGTGAAGTATTTAGCCGATTTGGCCAGTGAACACGATTGTGCGATGCGCGTCGGCGTTAATTGTGGTTCGGTTGATCCTGAAAAGCTAAAAAATTACGATCCACGCGATTCGGTTTCACCCATGCTCGACAGCGCTTTAGAGCATTGTGAGTATTTGGATTCGATCGGTTTCACGCGCTATGTTGTCTCTCTTAAAGACTCCGACCCTCAAAAAGTGATTAGCGCAAATATACGATTTGCCGAGCGACGCCCTGACGTTCCTTTGCATTTGGGCGTCACCGAAGCGGGCATGCCACCGATGGGCATCATTAAAACTCGAATTGCCTTCGAGCAGTTGATCAGCCGTGGGATTGGCGACACCGTACGTGTCTCATTGACACTACCCAATAAAATAAAAGCCGATGAGGTTGATGCAGGTCACGAGATCATCAACGACATTCATGCCGGGCGCGTGCGCTCGGTCGTTGCTTTTGACCCGAACAAGTTAAACATTATTTCATGCCCGAGCTGCTCGCGAGTCGAAAACGAAGCGTTTATCGAATTGGCTCAAGACGTTAAGGAAATGACCGAGTACGCCGAAGACCACAACATCACCATCGCGGTAATGGGTTGCCGTGTTAATGGCCCTGGCGAAACAGACGATGCTGATCTTGGCCTGTGGTGCGGCCCTAAGGTGGTAAACCTAAAACGTAAAGGCGAAAAACTGGGCGCATTCGCCTACGACACCATTTTAGACAAGCTCAAAATCGAACTTGATGCATTGATCGAAGGGCGACAGTCTTAAATTATCGCCCTTGTGACACTATTGTTGAAGTAGGTCGATGGCTGATACCGACAATCGACCTAGCACAACTTACTGAGCACAATTGGTAGTAAGAACTAAAAACTAGCTGCGAGTTGCGTTGAAATCACCTGACAGCGTTACGTCTACGCTCAATCCGTCGATATCACAAGTCCCATTACCGTCAATGGTGCCATTTACATTGGTTCCATCCACTTGACCTTCGGCCGCAACGTTGCCAGTGCACCCTTCTTGATCAATCGGAAGATTGCCGCGAAACACACCGTTGTCTTGAATGCCAACGGTAAACGTTTCGTCAGGGTCATCGCCGTCAAATCGAACGGTTCCATCGCCGTTGACCGTGATCGTAATCGGAAATGAATCGTCTACCGAGGTACCCAGAGCGGATGCCGAAACATTCAAAGTTCCCGTGTAAGTGCCAACAAAACTCATTGGCACATTAGTACCCGGAATCGTCGCATCGACCATACTGCCTGAATCGGAACCACCACCATCGCAGGCACTTAAAGCGAATACAGCAAGGAAGAAAAATAAGACGTGTTTCATTTTTTAATTATCTCTATTCAGGAAATGAGTTGAGTTGTGAACCATGCAGTATTTATAAGCGTAAACACGGTTTACAAACACTTAGTAAAAGATGTTTAACATGACCAGCATGACCACTAAGAACAGTGCAGTCATACCGATCCCAGCACGCAGAAAATCTTTTACCCGGTAACCCGCTGGCCCCATAATTAATGCGTTTACTTGGTGCGTTGGAATCAAAAACGAATTAGACGTTGCCAAGGCAATTGTCAGAGCGAACATAGCTGGGTCAGCACCGACCCCTAAGGCCATTTGTATGCCCAGTGGCACCAGCAAAACCGTTGCGCCAACGTTCGACATCACCAGAGTGAAAACGGTAGCAATAATCGCCAAGAATAGTTGTATGCCCCAAACTGGAAAACCGTCCATAAACGCCAGAGCGAGCGCCGCTAAATAGGCGGCTGCACCAGACTGCTGCATCGCCATGCCTAGCGGAATCAGGCTAGCCAATAAAAACACAGTCTGCCACGACACTGCGTTGTACGCTTCCTCGACATCCAGCACTCGCCCAATAATCATGCCTACGGCGCCCACCATCAAGGACAAAGCCAAAGGCAAATCGCTGAATAAAACCAAGCCCAGAGCCAGGAAAAAGGCCAAAGAGGCATTTCGTAACTTGTTAGGTCTAAATTCTTCTTTAGGAAAATCCGTTACCACGGCAAAGCGGCGATCGTTTGATACTTTGATTAAGTCTTGCCAGCGTGAATGCACCACTAGCGTATCGCCTGTTTGAAGCTCTAGCGACGAAAGCTCTTCGTCTATCACTGTATCCACTCGGTAAACAGCTAACACACGCATACCGTGACGTTTGCGAATGTCCAAATCCGAAATGGTTTTTCCTGCCACATCTGAATCGGGCGGAATTACGATTTCAGCAATACCGGCGGTAGTTGGATTCAACGCATCAGCGAATTCATTGAGAAACGGCGAAACGGTTAAATTGTGATCACTGGCATAGGCTTCAATTTCTTTTCTCGCCCCCATAATCGCCAGCACCGAACCCGATTGAATACTGGTGTTTTGTTCTGGGATAATTCTTGTGATATCGCTGTTCTTAATCCCTAAAATCCAACCCGAGCGACCACGCGTTTGAACTTGCCCCAACACCAAACCGTCAAGATCACTGCCCTGCTCTACGGCAACTTCAAAGATACGGCCGTCGATGCCGTAAACATCACGATAATGCTGTAGATTTTCAGTAGTCAGCGTTTGTTTTTCAGCAACCGGTAACAGGCGCTTACCAAAGATCAAAAAGTACAGAACCCCGGTGGCAATCAAAGCGACGCCTATTGGGGTTACCGCAAACAAGCCAAAATTTTCCATGGGAATGGCGTTGTCTGGAAAGTGCAAGTTAGCACTGTCGATTAAGTCATTAAGTAAGATCAGCGGACTGGAACCGACCATCGTCATAGTGCCGCCTAAGATTGCGCAAAACCCCATGGGCATTAATAATCTTGAGAGGGGTATGGCTGTGCGCCGAGAGATACGACTAGCGACCGGCAAAAACAAGGCCGCAGCACCGATGTTTTGCATAAAGCTCGAGATCACCGCCACGCAGCTTGAGAGCACTAAGGTGATTTTGGATTCTGTTTTTCCGGCCCGCTTTAAAATTTGCGCAGCCATAACACCCATTACACCCGTTTTATCGAGGCCGGCTCCGATCACCATCACGGCAATAATCGACATCACCGCGTTACTGGAAAACCCGTCGAACAATTGATACACCGGAACCAAGCCGCCATTAAAGGCTTCGATCTGAGATGACAGCCCCAATAACACCAACACCAACAACGCCGCTACGTCAACCCGCACTACTTCGAAGACAAACAAGATAACCGCAAAAGCCAATATCGTGAGCACCGCGATGATTTCATTTGTTAACGCGAGATCGATCATGTTTGGGCGTAAACCAACAGGCCAAGACGAGTCAAAACTCGCCTTTTGAGAATAGAGTTATCAATTGCATGGAGTCTATCATAGCTCTACAGACGTCTATTAAGAATGCCGTGAAAAATAGTAAATTGATGATGCTCTAAACAAAATCAAACTTGCAGCGACCTGCGGGTTTAATCTTATAATGAGTTTTCGATATTAAAAAAAGATGCAGTCTATGCAACTCGACCCACACGCGATTTGGGCGCTAAGCCTAACCGTCATCGCGCTGATTTTATTTACCCGAGAACGAATTCCATTAGAGACCTCCAGTCTTGCTGTCATTGTACTATTGGCAGTCAGTTTTCAAATTTTCCCGTATGAAAATTCAGGTGGGCAACGACTCACCCCGGTGAGTTTTTTCTCCGGCTTTGCTCACGAAGCCTTAGTCGCAGTCTGCGGCTTGATGGTCGCAGGTTACGGCATTGTGCGCACCGGAGCGCTCGATCCCGTAGGTCGGGGCTTGGCAAAGTTGTGGAGCTTTAGCCCAGTACTATCGGTGTTGATTACCCTAATCGTATCAGCCCTATTAAGTGCGGTGGTTAATAACACGCCTATCGTGGTCTTGCTGTTACCGATTATGCTGAATGTGGCCTTACGCACTAAAGCGAACCCGTCTGGCCTATTAATGCCCATGGGCTTAGCAACCCTATTAGGCGGCATGACAACCACCATAGGCACCTCAACAAACCTATTGGTTGTTAGTGTTGCCAACGACATGGGGCTTGAGCGCATAGGCATGTTCGACTTTTTTGTGCCTGCAATCATGGCAGGGTCAATCGGCATTCTTTATTTATGGCTGATCGCACCGCGCATCCTGCCCGACCGCTCACCAAATTTGGAAGACAGCGGGCCACGTATTTTTACCGCGCATTTGCACGTACCCTCAGGCAGTTGGGCAGATGGGCGTACTCTTACCGAAATCATTGAAAAAACCGAAGGCGCGATTCAGGTCTCCGGGATTCGTCGCACTGAAAACACGTTTACGGTTCCCTTGCCAGACGCCAAAATCAGAGCAGGCGATCGTTTGTTAGTGCGAGACAACCCAAGCGCTCTTAAAGAATACGAGCGAGCACTCGGCGCAACGCTGTACTCAAAAGGCCACGAAGTCAGTGACGATAATCCGCTGGCCGAAGACGAGCAACACCTAGCCGAACTGGTTATTGATAGAGGCTCGCCAATGGTGCACCGCACCCTCAATGAGGCGCATTTCTCAGACGTCTATCAATTAGTCACTCTGGCAATTCATCGCAAGGGCAAGGTGTTAGAAAGCATGCCTCAAGGCATAGCAAAAACCCCGCTTCGTTTGGGCGACGTGCTATTGGTGCAAGGGTCAAACGAAGCGATTGAAGAAGTTAAGCGTCGTGGGCACTTTTTGGTGCTCGATGCCACCACTGAACTCCCGTCTACCAAGTATGCCCCGCGCGCCTTAATCATCATGGCCTTCACAATATTGGCCGCCGCTTTGGGCATTGTGCCAATCGCCATTAGCGCTGTGGCTGGGTCATTGGCGATGGTGCTTACCAATTGCCTAAAGTGGCAAGACATACAGCGTGCTTTAAGCGCACAAGTTATTTTGATTGTGGTCGCAAGCTTGGCCTTAGGCACCGCACTTACGCAAACCGGCGCTACGGTGTATGTCGCGCAGCAATTTGTTGAAATCACGACCGGCATGCCAGATCGCGTGATTTTTTCAGCCTTAATGTTGTTGATGGCGATTCTGACCAACGTTGTTTCCAACAATGCGGCGGCCGTGATCGGCACTCCAATTGCAATCAGTATCGCGACACAACTCGGCTTGCCACCTGAAGCGTTTGTATTGGCCGTTTTGTTCGGCGCCAACATGAGCTTTGCTACCCCCATGGCCTATCAGACTAACCTACTAGTGATGAACGCGGGCGGCTATACCTTTATGGACTTTGTCAAAGCAGGCGTTCCACTCACCTTGATCATTTGGCTATCGCTGAGCTTTATCGTGCCTATGTTTTACGGGTTTTAGTTTTACGGGTTTTGTTTTATGGTTTTTAGTTTTAGGGCTCTTAAAGGCACGAAGCGCCATAAATAGTGCTACTAACCGCCGATAATTTGCTGCCACAACTCCTTGGCTCGTTGTTTGGCCTCTTGCCCCCGAGGGCGCTTAGCCGTCCATTCAACGTGTTGATCTACACTGGCTTTGGGGTCTAAAACAATGCCCCACATCCCCGTCACTTGATTGGGAATCAGTGAGTAACGAATGTCGATAATACGGTTTGGGTCAAACGGGTCTAAGCCCAGATGGTCGTTTGAAAACCATCTAAATCGTTCGATATCACGGCTCTGCTGGCTGCCTGCGTTTAGCCAGGTAAAGTGCTGAGCTAAATCGAGTTTCGGCACGGCAGTTCCAACGTAGATCTTTTTATTGATGCCAACACGAATAGCGTCAACATAATAACTGCCTTGATATTCATAAACGCTTTTAAACACGACTATGTTGGCGAAGCTGGGTTTTAGCTTCAGATTGATTGGGTAATGCCCTCTGGCTTGAGCGAGCTTTAAAGCCTCATCATAAGCGCGTTGATTCTGTATTGCTCCCAGGCCTAGATAACTTAGGGCGAAGACCGCGCCCAAAACGGCCAAGCGTGTAGATCGCCGTCGAATCGCTAAAACAATTAAGACCAAAAGTGGGACGGTAAAAAGCGGGTCAACTACCGAGACCACATTCCATGCGATTCGCGCGTCACTGAACGGCCACAGCAATTGAGTGCCATAAGTGGTACACGCATCGAGCACAGCATGAGTTGCGTAGCCCGCAAGGCAATACCCATAAACGACCCAAAACGACAATTCGGTTTTACGAAAAATTGCTTTAAAGGCAGCGGCGCAAATCAATGCGCCGAAGGGAATAAAAACAAGCGCATGAGTAAAGTGACGGTGGTACTCAAGAAACAATAAAGGATCAATCGGCGAGTTGATTAACACATCCAGATCAGCGGCCATTCCCGAAAGCACACCGAGTAAGGCCGCCGCGCCTTTTTGTTGCTTTGGTGATATCAGCTGGGTTGCAGTAGCACCAACTACTCCTTGAGTAATAGGGTCCATAAATTAGTCTGCATCAACTAGGTTAACAAGCAAACCATCACTCTCTTCTACCAGCTCAATTTGACACGACAAGCGCGACTTTAGTTCATCAAAATCATCCGCAAGCTCGAGCAACAGAGTTTCGTTTTCTTCGGCCGATTCCATCCACGTTTGCGGTTCAACATGAACATGGCAGGTAGCGCATGAGCATGAGCCACCACACAGTGCTTGAATTTCATCGTAGTTAGCTTCGCGCAATACCTCCATTAAGGTATCGCCCGGTTTAAATTCTACTTTTTGCGACTGACCTTCGCGATCAACAACGGTGATATGAGCCATATTAAAATCCAAAAACGCCTTTAATCAATTTTAGAATCAACTTCGTCGAGAGAACGTTACCTAGCAATCGACTTGATTCGAGCTGGAGTATAGCCTTATAAATTTCAATTCAACGTAAAAAAAGAAAACACCCCACTGAAACAGTGCTGCGGGCGTTCACCTGTTCGCGTTCAACTATTCGCTCAACTATGGCTGCGTTATACTTTCCCTCAAACAGTACTTGTGACTCCCACGAAAAAACATGACAGCTTATAACGCGTTTTACGCTCAATCGGGCGGTGTAACACCGGTTATCAATGCCTCTGCCGCTGGCGTACTCGACGCAGCAAGACGCCACCCCGACAAGATTAAAACAGTGTACGCGGGGCAAGATGGCATCCTCGGTGCTTTGAGCGAAAGTCTGATCGATACCAGTTTACTTAGCGATGATGAGGTCAACGCCTTAAAGTACACTCCGGCCGGAGCATTTGGTAGTTGTCGTTACAAGCTTAAATCTATTGAAGAGCATCGTGCCGAGTACGAGCGCTTGATTGCGGTATTTAAGGCCCACGACATTCGCTATTTTTTCTACAATGGCGGTGGCGATTCGCAAGACACCTCGCATAAGGTTTCGCAATTGGCTGATACCATGGGCTACCCCATTACTTGCATTGGCGTGCCTAAAACCATTGATAACGATTTGCCCATCACCGATTGTTCGCCAGGGTTCGCGTCGGTGGCCAAGTATGTTGCCGTTTCCATTTTAGAGGCCTCTTTGGATGTCGCCTCGATGAGTTCAACGTCGACCAAGGTTTTCGTGATGGAAGTAATGGGCCGCCACGCTGGCTGGATTGCAGCGGCGGCCGGTCTCGCTGCTGACGATCGCGGCCTCGGCCCAGATGTGATTATTTTTCCCGAAGTTGATTTTGACCAAGCCGCGTTCCTAGCTAAGGTTGACGAATGCGTAAAACAAAAAGGCCAGTGCGCGATTGTGGTCTCTGAGGGCGCGCATACCGCCGATGGTGTGTTTTTATCCGACTCCGGGGTTAGAGATGCCTTCGGTCACGCGCAGCTTGGTGGTGTCGCGCCAGTGATAACCGACCTTATTAAACAAAATTTGGGGCATAAGTGTCATTGGGCAGTTTGCGACTATTTGCAACGATCTGCTAGGCACATCGGCGCAGCGGTGGATGTTAAGCACGCTTACGCGCTGGGCGAAGCAGCTGTCGAGCTTGCGGTGCAAGGTGAAAACGCCTTGATGCCGACCATCGTACGCACCTCGAACAATCCCTATCGTTGGGAAATCGGCCAAGCGCCTTTGGCCGATGTTGCTAATGTCGAGAAGCCACTCCCTAAACACTATATTAGCGATGATGGCTTTTTTATTACCGAAGCTTGCCGCGAATATCTAGCGCCGCTCATTGAGGGCGAAGACTTTCCGCCATTTAAAAATGGCCTACCGGAATATGTCGTATTAAACAAAGAAAGCGTGGCAAAGAAATTACCACCATTCGAAATTAAGTAGTCGGAATTAAGCAATCCATAAAGCTATCTCCGAGCGCAATAATGAAAGGTGGGGGGTTTGCTTATGGGAATGGGCAAGGCTCGGTGGCGGGGCCGGCCATTAAAAAGCTCTCGCAGTTGCTCTCGCCTGAGCCCACGGTTGGCCCCAAGGTGACATCGCGCACGTCGCCATAAAAAATCAGCTCAGGTGTTTGATACGGCTTTGGGCACAAGGCATGTTGTGTCTGCGCGCCTACTACCTCACCATGGACGTCACCGTTGGCGGTGTTTGATGTGTTCGCGTTGTTTGCTTTGGCAGATAGTTTTTTGAGATTCATCACTTCACTCAGCACTGGCCGTTGATCTACTTGTTGGCGCGCCATTCAAATCGGTAAGCTGGCCTTGTTCTAGGCAGATTCGTTTACCACTGACCTGCTTTCATCATAGCACATCGAATACCAAAAATTGTAGTACGCGCAACGCCACGCAAGCATGGCTACCGACTGTTCACTTTCTTTTGCCGGTGAGAAGCTCTGTGAAAAATACTCTTCTTTAACAAAGTCTTGCCATTTCGATTCGCTGTGCTGGAACCACATTTTGGCGGCCTTGTCGTTAGCCATTCCTGCATTGATTGCGGTATTAAAACTGGTTTTGTTGTTACGCGCCTTCAAGTGAGCGGGTAACTCGGCATCAAAGGCATTGAGGACAATTGGCCGATGGACCAAGCCATTAATCAATTGCTTACTGGGTACATTCGCCATAAATTCGCATAAATCGCGATCTCGCATGGGATAGCGGCGATCTACCTTGTATTTCGCTTCCATAATGCGACCAAGAGCCGCGTCGTTGCCGGCAAACCCACCAAACAGATTTTGCCATTGCCGTGGTCGGCGCGCGCCCAAACTCTCTTCAAACAAAGGATGAGGCCGATGTTTTAGCTGGGCTAAGACTGATTCTTGCAAGTACTTTGGCACATGAGGCTGCCGCGCTTGTCGGTGAGCCAATAAGCGAGTCATTCCCGGTAAGGGCTTTATCAATGTATTTTTAATAAGCGTTGGTTTATGGGACGTAGCTCGCCAATACAGAGCAAAATCTTTGACTGCTTGACGCCACTTACCTTGCCGGAATTGCTCATAGATCACATTCTCACCGTGGCCAAATAACATATCACCATGGATCCCGGTTAGGATGTGTTGCACCTTGTTTTGATTGGCGACTTTAAAGGTTTGTTGCTGGAATTCTGAATACGGCGTACTGAATGGGTATATCGGATTCATATGCGTGTCAGCATCAAAAGCCGGCCAAACAGAATCGCAATTGAGCAAATGCTGCTTAATATTGAATTGCTCACAAACAGGCTGCGAAAAAGTGCGTTCATCCGCCTCTGGAAAACGCTCAAACACCCACGATATGGCTTGATGTATCTGGTTTTTATTCGCCGATTGGCTGGCAGTGAGCTGGCTGGCGATAATCGCAATGGGAACAGAATCCAAACCACCGCTCAAACTGGTGGCAAAGTCACCTACGCCACGTAATCGGCGTTGCACCGCCTGAGTAAGTAACCGTTTAAACTCCGTGGCGTACTCTTTATCGCTCAGCCAAACACGATGATTGCGCTGAGGTGGCTGATAAAAACGAAACTCCTTGGTTCCAGCATCGCTGATTTGAATTGCATACCCGGGTTCGAGCGGCGTAAGACCTTTGATCGTTTCCAGTGATTGCGTTTCTTGTTGCATCAAAAGTGCGCACGCCATCTTCTCTTGATTGATCTCATACGCAACACTCGGATGTGCCACCAGTGCCATTTCAAAAGTGGCAATTAACACGCTCTGTTTGGTGATCGAGGTGACGATATAACGCCCGCCCATGGGGTCTCGAGCAAGAATAATGTCATTGTTGCGCTCATCGAAAGCCACAAAAACATATGGCCCGATAATCGAGCTTAAACTGGCCACGCCAAATTCGCGCAAAAACCGGGCCACCAGTTCGGCATCGCTAATGACGGCTTGTGCTGAAATGCCAAGCGAGTCTAATAGGCTTTTGCGATTATCGACTCGCCCTAAAAACGCAAACCAAAGATGGTCATCCAATAACAATGGCTGCCTTTCAAGTTGTTCTTCTGGCACCGTCCATCGTGCTTGATAGCCAATGGCAAAATTCTTTTTGATATGCAATTGGTGATGATCATCACCAAAGCCATCCAGCTGCTTCATCATCGCTTGCGCGATACGCGGATCAAAAGCCGATCCGTCACGATTGATAGCGAAGAAAAAGGCACTCATCTTTACTCAGCTACGGCAGCATCAAAACACAAGGTTAAACGTGGGCCGTTTGGGCTATGCCGCTTGTTTGGGGTTTACTAGTGGCTTTGGCTTTGATTCAAGCAACTGCTTTGGCTTGAGGAGTTGACCCATTTTGACTTTACCTAATTCCTCAGAAAACTGCGTGTTCTGCCATGCGACCTTGCCAGCGATGACAACTAAAGGCACGACGCCGTCCGAGCGATTGACTAATTGTTCGTGTTCGAATTCACGGCGATAGATTCGCTGGACAGTGCTTTCACCGTCATAGTTTGCAAGTGTTAAGGGGTCGACCAGAATGAGATCAGCAACATCGTTTTCATAGATTGTGCCTCGACCTACGCCGAACAAATCAGCGGGGTCTTTACTCAAACGTTTCACCATATACGCAACATCAAGCTCGCCGCCTTGCGCGGCTAATTGCAAACTACGCAGATTGACATCGTAAAACGCCATATTGGTCAGATGAGCACCACTGTCATTGAAACCCGGCAGCAGTGCTTTGTCCATAATGAGCTTTCGCACGGTACGCATATTGCGATTGGCCGACACCGTGCTCCAAGACAAATTGGTATCAAAACTTCTGAGCATTTGCAGCACAAAGTCGGCTTCATCGCCGATGTTTTGAAAATCGGTTTTGATCAATGCCCGCTCAGTTTCAGACAAACTCAAGGAATGAGGCTGGACAAGTCGCTCATACACATCTTGAAAAGACAAACCAACCCAGTCTGAAAGCTCACAACGCTCAATCATCATTTGCCGCAAATCGCGATCAAACGCATACGTCTCCAACCTGAGCCAGCGTTTTAGTCGCGCCAAATTAAAGCCCTGCTTGCCATGTAACCACATGGCCTTAAACACCTTAATGTAGTTTGGATCATTGAGGATATTCAGGCGCGCTTCGCGGTCTTCTAAATCGGTTTCGTTGAGGGCGCGCAGTTCGGGAATTTCTTCCGCTAGTGGCGTGATCGCCCCATCCGACCAGGTTTTAAAACGCGCGCCTAATGCCTGCATGTAAAACTTGCCGCCAAGTAGCCGGCTATTTAATAGTCGTGCCAGTACTTTAGCCAATTTGACTAGATTGCGATTGGTCGCCACATCTAGCGCCGCGACTACTGTTGTTTTCATGGCTTTGCCATGCAACCTAGAGCAACTTAGCAAAAACATTTTAATCACGTCTTTGGGATTGTCTTTAGGCGGTGTTGCTTGCCATACCGACTCTTCTTCACGCACAACCTGGGTAAGCTGTTTTATCTCGTGATAGTCAGCGAATTGTGTGGGGATGGTTTTATGGCAGTTTGGCTGGTTCGCCAAATAGTGAAAAGGCAGCGAATCCGTCGAAAAACCGGCGTAGCCCGCCCGCAAACCCTCACGCAGAATGGATTTCATTGCCTCGATTTCGTTGTCGCTCGGTGACCGGTTAATACTGTCTTCAAAACCCATGGTTTCGATGCGCAGCATCGAGTGCGGAATCATGGTGATCACATTGGGGCCTAGATTCAACGATTGCAAATGATCGAGATAGTCTCGCGGGTTTTCCCACGTTACTTTCTCGGCGCAACTACGTAAGACATTTTTGGGGATGTTCTCTACGCGCGCGTAACAATCCACAATTGGGTCTGCATCATTCTTGCGTTGATTCCCAAAAGCCAAACCCAAACTGCAATTGGCGATAACTACCGAGGTTGTTCCGTGGCGCGTCGATTCTGGTAAACCTGGCGCAACTTCGAGCTCCAAATCATAATGTGTATGAATATCAAACAAACCGGGCATAGCCCACAAGCCCGTGGCATCTATGACTTGTTCGGCGCGATCGCTCGGTAAATCCTTGGCTCGCGCCACAACCTTACCGTCGGCGATACCAATGTCTTGAGTTACCGGCTGCTCAGTGTCATTAAACACCCTCGCATTTTTGATCAGTATGTCGAAAGCCTGAGCTTGGGTCATTGGTTTTTCTCGTTGCGTGAAAATAAAGTCATTTTGAGTAAACTAACATAATAAATCAAAGCCACTTTTACCGAGAAGTCACATGTTCGAAAACGCGAGCTTAAATGACTGGTTTGCTAAAGGCGAACGCCGCCACTTAAACGGCTATCGCATATTTTGTATTGACGAATTGGCTGCCAGTGACAAATACCAAGACAACGACAAAGAAGTATTGCTGCTAATACATGGGTTTCCCACCGCCAGCTTTGACTTTCATAAAATGTGGCCCGCCCTCAGTGAACGATTTAGGCTAATAAGCCTAGATATGCTGGGCTTTGGATTTTCGGACAAACCCGATCGCCGCCGCTACACCCTGCACGCGCAAGCCGACCTGTTTGAATCGTTTCTACGCCAAGCGGGCGTTCAGCGTTGCCATGTACTGGCTCACGACTATGGCGTTAGCATCGCACAAGAACTGATTGCTCGTCAGTCAGACCCGTATCCAAGCTTTGAAATTACCTCGTGCTGCTTTTTAAACGGCGGCTTGTTTCCCGAAACACATAGAGCGCTGTTAACCCAAAAACTGTTATTGAGCAGTTTCGGCAAATGGATCACGCGCTTTTACAGCAGTAAAGATCGCTTTGCTGGGTCGTTCTCGTCAGTCTTTGGGGCTGACAGTCAACCCAGCGAGCAAGAACTAAGTGAGTTTTGGGAACTAATTAATTATCGCGAGGGCCGCCACCTATTCCATAACTTAATAACCTATATGGAAGACAGAATAGAACATCGGTCTCGCTGGCTCCATGCTCTGCAAAATGCCAGCATGCCATTGAGCCTTATTAACGGCTCTGTAGACCCGGTTTCTGGGGCGCATTTAGTCGCGCGCTACAAAGAACTCAATTGTCGGCTAGACCATGTTTGTGAGCTTGAGACCATTGGCCATTATCCCCATACTGAATCGCCGCAAGCTGTGACTCAGGCTTACCTTTCTTTTTTAGGCTCGTCGTAAGACACGATTACCCACGCCTGCTCAGCCGCTGGTCTGTCCAGGAAGTTTTCGCTGTCGAATGGTCTAACTCGGCCATCATCGCTAAAAGCCTCGCTCGTACGATAATCCGAACCAGCACTGCCTCCGTAGAGGCCGCCACCGCCTCCGCCACTGCCTTGCTTAATCTCAGAGGCACCGTCACCCGCGCTGGCATCGCCGCCTCTGGTACTGTCATCAATGTCGTCGCCGTGAATTTGGGCAGGTTTCAAACCTTGCCCGTTAGTGCCGTAAGAACCACCGGCACTACCTCGCCCAATCACACCGCCGTCGCCGACACCACTGCCACCACCGCCACCACCAGCGATAATAAGCGTTTCATTTCCCCGGACTCTAGTAACACCACTGGCACCACCGCCACCGCCGCCACCGCCTGCTTTCCCTGCTGCAGCCGTTCCGCCCTCAAATCCTGGAGCGGAACGACCGCCTGCGCCACCTTTCGGTAGATCGCCGTCCTGACCCCGTTCGCCAACAAAGATTTCCAGCGACTCACCTGGATTCACTTTGACGTTCGAGACGGCAGCACCTCCATCACCGCCGTTATTTAGGAGCACACCGAAGCCGTTACCCGACCCCCCTGATGCTCCCACCGCAAATATGCGAATACTGGCTACCCCTTCGGGTACAACAAACATATCTGATGACTCAAACACCACATTAATACGGTCTTTTCTGATCTGCGAATGCAATGTTTGCATAGCTTGATCAATGACAGACATCGACGTTGACTCAGCACGGTTAGCCGACGCGCTACGTCGCTGCATGGCTCTTTCAGTTTTGAAGAACGTGTCTTGGACCCTTACTAACGACTGTGGTTTCACTTTACTACCATCATTATTGTTTTGATGATTTGAGTTTAGGCAATGTCAACAAAACCGTGAATAGCACAAAAAGACTAGAGCCAAGAAAGCCGCGCGGGTTATAGTTCAAGCGAACCTTGACTCCACGCTGTCGCGACAATAATGAAAGACAAACATCTTTTGATAGTAGACGACCATGCCCTTTTTAGGACAGGGCTGAAAATGATACTGATGCAAGTTGGAAACGCTCGGGGTATTTCCGAAGCAAATTCCATCAAAGAGGCTTTTGATTTCTCTGAGTCAGGTGTTGACTTGATTCTACTGGACATCCATATGCCCGGACTCAATGGCATCGACGGAATCAAACCTCTAAGAGATCGTTTCAACAATGTGCCGATCATTATTCTTTCCGCCAGTAGCGACCCAAGTGCGATGGTCGACGCTCGCAATTTAGGAGCCAGTGGCTTTATGAATAAAGCCGACAATGCCGAAGACATGGTAAGCGCTATCAGCAAAGTGCTTGAAGGAGCAGAATGCTTCCCAGACGAAGTTGACTCGGCCCAAGCTGGCACCGAACTGAGCTTGAGTAATGCGCTCACTCCGCGACAAATTGAAGTGTTAATTCATTTATGCGAAGGCAAGCCCAACAAGCTAATTGCTCGTGAACTCGAAATGTCTGAGAACACCGTGCGCGTGCATGTGTCCGCGATACTGACCGCCTTGGGCGCGTCGAATCGAACCGAAGCGATTTTGGTTGCGCAACAACTAGGCCTTACCAGCTAAGGATTTAGCTAATGATTTTCGGATACAAAGTACCTCCCGAAAAACTCGCTCAAGCTCTCAGATTTCCCGATCAAAATTTCGCGCCCGGCGTGGTTCTGTATTTAGGAATCTGCATTTGCACTGCCATCGTCGCTTATATAGACACCAATAGTTTATTGGTGCTTGGCTGGTTGGCTCTGGTTATTATTTGCTGGATCGCGACGACAGTGATCTATCTCTCCAAAAGAGAAGCCCTTATCAACGCGCCACATGCTCACGCCAAGTTGGCATTGATGAACGTGATCTGCACGAGCTTGGTGTTCACACTCTTGATCGTTTTGATTGTGCCGACCAGCAGCATTACTTTGGCTGTGTTTATGTTATGCGTGGTGGTATTGATCTCGGTTGGCACTGCGGCCTTCTCCGCACCCTACTCGCCCTTGTTCGCCGCGATGACATACCCACAGTTCTTAGCGCTGATTGTCACCTACTTATTGCGAGACGATTTATTGAGCCAATGGCTTGGATTTTCCAGTATCTTAGTCGTGGTGGTATTGAGTTGGTTCAATATTATGATCTCCAACTCAATCCTTAAAATGCTCGCCGCCAACGACGAAAATGAAGCACTCACGCGCAAGCTGCGTACCGCTTTGGTTCAAACCGATGAGGCTAATCGCGCTAAATCCGTGTTTCTAGCCTCGGCCAGCCACGACTTACGTCAGCCATTGCATGCCCTAGGCTTGTTGCTCGAAACCATGGGCGGTACAGAGTTAAATCGTCAACAGCGTGAAATTCAAAATCATATGGATGCAGCGATTGATTCAACACAAACTATGCTCGATGCGTTGTTAAATATTTCGAAGCTCGACGCAGGTGCGATTTCTTCCGATCCTCGCCCCTTTTTAGTACAAACCATTTTCAGCAAACTAGAAGCCGAACTTGCGCCCACGGCGGACGAGCATAATCTGATCTATCGCACACGAGAAACCATCGCGGCGGCTTACGCAGACCCTCTCATTGTTGAACTCATACTGCGTAATTTAATTGCCAATGCGATCCGCTACACCGAAGAAGGGGGTCTGCTGGTTGCCTGTCGCAAGCGTGATGGGCGTTTAAGCATTGAGGTTTGGGACACCGGCATTGGCGTGCCCGAGAACAAACGAGAAGACATGTTTCGTGAGTTCAAACAACTTGATAACCCCGAACGCGATTCTCGCAAAGGTTTTGGCTTGGGATTGGCGATTGCCCAGGGGCTGGCCAAGACCTTGGATTCTGAAATCACTGTACATTCGGTCGTCGGCCAAGGCTCAGTCTTCCGATTTAGCCTACGCCAATCGCGAGCCGACGTTATTGATGATGTACCAAAGAATAGAAAAGCCGTCTCTTTTGCCGGTACGACTGTTCTGGTGATTGATGACGACGAACGCGTTCGCACGGCCATGCTGCAAGTGCTGAACAATTGGGGTTGTCGCAGCATTGACGGCGAGTCTGCGGAGGAAGTGTTGCAATCCATGCAAAAGCAAAACATCGAGGTAAGCGAAATTGATCTCGCCTTAGTCGACTATCGTTTACGCCATGGCCGCACCGGCAAGGATGCCATCGAAGCGTTGCGCGCAGCGATTGACCCTAAATTACCAGCGATAATTATCACCGGGGACACGGCCACCGAGCGAATAAGTGAGGCGCGCGCAGTCGATGCCCTACTCATCCACAAACCCGCCTCGGTTCGGCAACTAAGCTCCATGATGCAAACCCTACTGCGCAAGCGCCTCGACTGAGTCCGAGCTAACTTGGGTCGAATCAACTGGGGTCGAATCAACTGGGCTTGAATCCAGCATTAGCTTGCGAATTACGGAGACTGGCGCATTACCGTAGCTGAGAAAACCATTGTTGAAAGCACGAAGGTCAAACGCGTCGCCCTGTAGATTTTTGAGTTCTTCGCGCAAGGCCAAAATTTCTGCAAAGCCGTTGAAGTAGCTGGTTAATTGAACCTGCGAGACCGTCGCCCGCTGCCATTTATTTTCGGCCTCGGTACGCTCTTGAAAGGCTTCTTCGATCATCATCTCCAGCGCTTGTTCTTTGCTCATACCCAAAACGTGAATGCCATAATCTAATATCGTATTCGTGATAACCCGCAGATTCCACTTGCCGTACATCAACCACATTTCAGGCGCGTTATCGGCATACCCTGCTTCCAGCATGAGTCGTTCTGCATAGACGGCCCAGCCTTCAATCATCGAACCGTTGGCAAAGATGCTCTTAATTTTACTAGGCGACTTATTGGCATGCATTAACTGCGTGTAGTGGCCAGGTATGGCTTCGTGGATATTCAGGATCTGTAATATCCATTTATTGTATTCGCGCAAATAACTCTCGGCTTGCTCATCGCTGTAGTTATCAAGCGGCGATACATTGTAGTAGGTGTTAGCGGTTGCATCGTATGGCCCCGGCGCATTGACTGACGCGCCAGCAAAACCACGTTGATACTCAGGGGTTAGCCTTACCACCAAGGGCCGAGTGGGGTCTTGATCGACCAATTGCTTCTCGCTAACAAAGGCTTCAAGCTGCGGTATTTGGCGTTTGATTTCATCAACAAAATCGTCGCGGCTCACGTGTTGCTCAGACAATTTGTCGATCAGCTGTTTAACGGCGCTCAACTTGTTGTCGGGTAAAGCTTGATCGTCAAAGTAGGTTGGCCAAAGCGCTTGGGTAATGTCGATCATTTGCTGATGTAACTCGGCCTTCGCCGTCAAAGCACGCTGGTACAATTGCTCGCCGGTGTATTGCGACGCGATATCGTGAGCGAATTTTTTTTCATATAACTCCTCGCCCAAGCGGAAATCGCGCCAGCCTTGTTCAGGCGGCTCATCAAGTGATTGTTCGAGCATCGCAATAAAACCATTTACCGAGTCTGCGGCGGCAGCTAGGCGGTCTGCAAACTGATCTTGTGTGTACGTAAGCTCGCCTGCACCAACCACGTTTTGAAACACTTCGGCGACTTGTTTTTGCAATAAATTGAGCGTGCCTTTGCTTTGCCTAATGGCTAGCTCAGTGTGCTCACGCGTTGGTGTTTTCAAGTTGGCGATCGCGGCCTGATAATACGCCGGCACGTTTGCAAGGTAGTCGTACACCGTATTTTTTCGCTCCTCAATGGAACGATAATCAGTAGTGAGTATGACGCCCAAGGCACCAGCGGGATTATAGACACTGGGGTTCCATTCATAACTGCGGTACGCATCGATATACCAGATTCGGCTGCGTAACTCCGCGTCAAGAATATTCCAATCGGTTGCGTTTGCGATACTCAGCCGATTAGCATCAAATTGTTTCAGAGCCTGCAATTCGGTAACAAAAAAAGCGCGTCTTTGCGCTCTAAGCTCACCGTTAGGCACCATTAACTGGCCGGCGTGGTCATAATAGCCAACGTACACGCCAAAACTCGGATGCAGCCGCCAGAACTCTTGTAAAAACTTTGTTTTAAACGCGTCAAACTCCGCATTCTGATCCAGCACAACGGCTGGAGTCGGCTCAGAAATTTGCGGTGCGGGTACCTCAGTATTGCTTTGCTCAGGCGATTGCGATGGTTGCACTTGCTGAGCTTGTTCCACAGTTACGTTCTTATCGCTGTTATTGCAAGCGGCCAACAACCCTATCGCAAGCGCGAAAACAAAAAAGACTTTCATAAACTGATCAAGTTTGGTTTGACTATTTTCACCGTCACTATAAACAAAAGCACGCTACTGACCAAACAAAAGCAATAGGGACTTGGCCTACAATGCTCTAAAATAAACTCTATCTAAATCTAAGAACGCCTATTTAAGCGCGCAATTTCTATGAGCCAAGACTACTCCAAACTCTTACAACCTCTCGATCTTGGATTTACCACCTTAAAAAATCGAGCCTTAATGGGGTCGATGCACACCGGATTGGAAGACCGAGCCAAAGACTTCCCTAAACTGGCAGCCTATTTTGCCGAACGCGCTCGCGGCGGCGTCGGCCTTATGGTCACTGGCGGCTTCGCGCCCAATGTTGAAGGTTGGCTCTCGCCGTTTGGCAGCAAATTGAGTAAAAAGTCCGAAGTAAAACGCCATTTACAAGTTACTAGGGCCGTGCACGACGAGGACGGCAAAATCTGTCTGCAAATCTTACACGCTGGTCGGTATGGCTATAGCCCTTTGTGCGTTTCGGCATCGAATATTAAATCGCCTATCTCGCCTTTCAAACCGAGAGCACTGAGTACCAAAGGGGTACATCGAACCATTAAAGACTATGCCAACTCCGCCTATTTGGCGCGCGAGGCCGGCTACGATGGCGTCGAGATTATGGGTTCTGAAGGTTACTTTATTAATCAGTTTTTAGTGACCCATACCAATACGCGAACGGATGAATGGGGCGGGCCATTTGAAAATCGCATGCGCTTGCCAGTTGAAATCGTGAAGGCCGCTCGCGCGGCAGTCGGGCCAGACTTCATCATTATTTATCGCCTATCGATGCTGGATTTAATCGAGCAAGGCAGCACCTGGGATGAAGTGGTACAGCTTGGTAAGGCCATTGAGGCCGCGGGCGCAACCATTATCAATACCGGTATTGGCTGGCATGAGGCGCGCGTTCCCACCATTGCCACCAGCGTGCCAAGAGCGGCCTTTAGTTGGGTCACTGGCCGCATGAATGAGCACATCGACATCCCCGTGGTGGCTACCAATCGCATTAACGACCCGCAAGTGGCCAACGATATTATTGCCAATGGCGAAGCGGATATGGTCTCCATGGCACGGCCTTTTTTAGCCGATTCAGACTTCATCAATAAGGCAGCCGCAGGCAAAGCTGAAAGCATCAACACCTGTATTGCCTGCAACCAAGCGTGTCTTGACCACACGTTTTCAGGTAAGCGTTCGTCCTGTTTGGTTAACCCAAGAGCCTGTTACGAGACCGAGCGAAATTTCTCGCCAACCAACAACGTAAAACGGGTTGCGGTGGTCGGTGCTGGGCCGGCAGGTCTGTCGGCCGCCACGGTATTGGCTGAAATGGGGCATCACGTCGATTTGTTTGATCAAGCCAGCGAAATTGGCGGGCAATTTAATATTGCGAAGAAAATCCCCGGCAAAGAAGAATTCCACGAAACCCTGCGCTACTTCGACAATAAGATCAAAGAAACCGGCGTCGAGCTGAAATTGAATACCCCCGTTGTCGCCAATGATTTAATAGGTGCACAGTATGATGAAGTGATTCTCTCTACCGGTATTCGGCCGCGTGAGATCAGCATTGAAGGCGCTGATCATCCCAAGGTACTCTCGTATATTGATGTCATCGTTCACCAAAAACCGGTTGGTGAGCGCGTCGCGATAATCGGTGCTGGCGGCATTGGCTTTGATATGGCTGAATATTTAGTGCACCAAGGCGAGTCACCTAGCCTAAACACCGCCGCATTCAATCAAGAATGGGGCGTAGACCCGGCGTATCAGAGCGCCGGCGCTTATCAGCTCCCGCAACCCGAACCGGCCGCTAGGCAAATCACCATGTTACAACGTAAGGCCGAGAAAATGGGCAAAGGCTTAGGCAAAACCACTGGCTGGATTCATCGCGCCGCCCTCAAAATGAAAAACGTGAACATGGTCAGCGGCGTTGAGTATCAGAAAATCGACGACCTTGGACTGCACCTCTCAGGCCCAAATGGCGAGACTAAACTTATAGAGTGCGACCACGTTGTGGTGTGTGCGGGGCAATTATCGCGCCGAGATTTAGAAGAAGAACTGGTCGCAGCCGGTATATCCACACACCTGATAGGTGGGGCAAAATTAGCGGGCGAACTTGACGCGAAGCGCGCCATTTTGGAGGGCTTTGAACTAGCATCCAGCCTTTAACAATCAATAATTAAAATAATAAATTAAAAATAATAAGAGGTGAACCATGCGTATTGGCTTTATCGGTTTAGGCAATGTCGGGTCAAAATTATCCGGCAGTTTATTGCGCAATCAATTCGATCTCACGGTATTAGACCTGAACCAAGAATTGGTAAGTGACTTCCTTGAACGCGGCGCAAAAACCGCCGCAACTCCAAAGGAGCTGACCGAGCAATGCGATGTCATTATTACTTGCTTACCTTCGCCACAAGCCTGTGCCGAGGTACTTGAGAGTAGCGACGGTGTGATCGCCGGGCTAGACAGTTCTAAAATCTGGATGGAGATGAGCACCACTGATAGCCAAGAAGTTCAACGCATTGGCGCTAAAGTCGCCGCCACTGGCGCACTCGCATTGGACTGTCCGGTCTCAGGTGGTTGCCATCGAGCGGATACTGGCAACATTGCCATTTTGGCTGGCGGCGAGCGTGCCGCATTTGATCGCGCTTTGCCTCTGCTTACAACCATGGGCAGGCGCGTGATTCACACTGGCGCGCTAGGCACGGCCTCTACGATCAAAGTGATCACCAATTACTTAGCCACCGCCCACTTAGCCGCCCTAGCCGAGGCTTGGTTGGTGTCCACTAAGATGGGCATCGACCCGAACGTAGCCTATGAGGCGATTAAAGTCAGCTCTGGTAATTCTTTTGTGCACGAAACCGAGTCGCAAGTGATCCTTAATGGCAGTCGCGACATCTCCTTTACCATGGATTTAGTGCTCAAAGACATCAGTCTCTTTCAGCAACTGGCCGACCATCACGATATTCCATTAGAATTATCGCCGCTGTTAATTGATATATTTAAAGATGGTCAAGCGCGCTTTGGTGCGCGCGAATGGTCATCGAATATTATTAAGCGGCTCGAGGAAACCTGCGACACCGAAGTGCGTGGCAAAGGCTTCCCTGCCCTGCTCAGTGACGACGAACCCGAAGAAGCGGGTTACGAAGTAGTGGTTGAGAATCGATCCGATTTATAACTCAAAACCAAGATTCAATAGCGAGTTTAGACCAGAGAAAAAACATGACCGAAGCCGAGTTAACCGAACAAATTTTAACCATCTCCGAATTGGTTTTTATTATTGTCTCGGTGATGTTCACCGTAATCTCTGCTTACATAGTTGGCTTATATTGGTTCTTACGAAAAACGTCCTTGCTAATCAGATTAACAGCATTTGGCCTTTTTAGTTTTACCACCTTAGTGATGAGCATCAATGGTTATGGTGTTTATCGCCATGCCAGTGGTGTAATGCAAGCATTGCAAGAGTTGCAGGCAAAAAGCACACTGAGTGCTTTGGGCCAAATGGCGCTTGAGCAAGCGGCGCAAAACGTCACGGTATTTGTTGGCGCAAGTACCTTTGTCCTCGCTTTGTTAATCTATCTAAGTTTGGTCTACTTAACGTTTTTCTATCGTTGGCCAGATCAATAATTGATAGCGCCTCGTTCCCAGAGCGTTGAGCCGAGCATCAAATTAGACTAAGGCTGGAACCATCAAAATCGAACATCTGGCGATTTACAAGATTCATGGCATCTTCAAAATCAGAGAATAATGTATTTGAGGCTATTTAAGACGCTGAGTATGTCGGCGAGAGGCGTATGCGATGAAGATTAGCCAAGTTAAAAAAAACACATTGGCCTTTGCAATTGAGTGGTCTGATGGTTCCCGATCACAAGCGCCGTTTATTTGGCTCAGGGACAATGATCAACAAGAATTGCATCCACAAACCGGTGAGCGCATCTTTGATCTCACTTCGGTAGACTTGGATATTCAGCCTGAGTCTTTTGACTTTACTGAGGCTGGCCTGACAATCAGCTGGCCAAATAAGCAAATCCCATCAAAATACACCGCCGAATGGCTGTTTGCACACCGCCCCGGTAAGGCCTTCGACGACCCCGCAGTGATTCAGAAACAAAGCTGGACGGCAGCTCAACAAGCCGAACCGCCTAGATTCAGCGCCAAAGCCTGCTACCAAGATGAGACCGCCTTAAAAGAAGCGCTGATCACTTTAAAGACCACAGGGATCATTCTGATCGATGAGCTCGACGATTATAAAGACGCGGGCTTTGACTTTGGCGACTTGATTGGTTTCAAGAGAGAGACCAATTTTGGCGTGTCGTTTGAAGTCGTTAATAAACCAAACCCGAATAATCTGGCCTACACGGCTTTGGCTTTACCCTTACATACTGATTTGCCTAATCAAGAGTTGGTGCCGGGCATTCAATTTTTGCATTGCTTTAAAAACTCGGCGACCGGCGGCGGCTCAGTGTTTGCCGATGCCATGGCCATTGTCGAAGATTTTGAGCGCGACTGCCCTGAGCATTTTAAAACCTTGGTCGAGTTCGCCGTGCCTTGGCGCTTTCATGATCAGACTTGCGATATTCGCCGCCATCGCCCGGTGATCGGCCTAGACAAGCATGGCACCTTTAAGACACTGACTTTTAATGCTCACTTGGGCTATACGCCTGATTTTGAACCTGAAATGATGTACCCTTTCTACGCGGCATTTCGTGAACTCATGAAGCGCATTCGTAACGAAAAGTACCGTATCGAGTACGAGCTTAAACCCGGACAAATGGTGGTCTTCGATAATCAGCGCGCCTTACATGGCCGAGCTGAGTTTGACCCAAATTCCGGCGAGCGATATTTACGTGGCTACTACATTGAACACAATGAAGTCGACAGCCGCCTTAGAATGCTGCACAAGGCTCATTGTTCATAACAACGAGACGCGCCTGGTTCACGCTGATCTGTAATTGAGAAAAGACAAATTCGTGATCGGCAATTAATAAGGGGCAGTGAACCAATACGACAATTAATTTTGTTGTACCCCGTAAAATAAAAACACCTTTAGGAGAGCTATGTCTACTTCGTCAAATGACTCATCACTGTTTGGACTAATCGATCGCCCCACCTTTATCGGCTCACTAGCCATGCTATTGAGTGTCACTATCCCTTTGATTATTTGGCCTGAGCAAGGCGCTGAAGTCGTCAAAATCGCTCGAAACTATTTGGTTACCAATTTTGGCTTTAGCTATTTGGCACTAGGGCTTGGTGCATTCGTTTTCATGATTTATGTCTCATGCAGTGACATTGGCAAGATCAAATTAGGCGAGCCGGATTCCGAACCTGAGTTTAAAACCGTGTCTTGGGCCGCCATGCTGTTCTGCGCCGGCATTGGTGTTGGCATTATGTACTGGGCGCCGATTGAATGGATTTACTACTACCAAAGCCCACCATTTTTGGTCGAAGGCGGCACCTCCGAAGCCATTAAGTGGGCCTCGGCTTATGGCATCTTCCATTGGGGGCCACTCGCGTGGTCAATTTATTTGGTGCCAGCATTGCCAATCGCCTACTTCTATCATGTGCGTAAAATCAAGGCGCTAAAACTCTCTGAAGCCATGGCGCCCGTTATTGGAGAGCGCAATGTCAATGGGCCATTGGGCAAGCTCGTGGATATCTTATTTGTGTTCGGTATGCTCGGCGGCGGCGCCACCACTTTAGGCCTTGGCGCGCCTTTGTTAAACGAGGGCTTGCATCAATTATTTGGCTTACCTAAGTCTGTCGGCGTGCAGATTGGGGTCTTGGTCTTGTGTACCTTTATTTTTGGCGCCAGTGCCTATGCAGGCATGAAAAGTGGCATCCAAAGACTTTCTAATATTAACCTCGTGCTGGCTGTCTGCATGTTGGTGTTTGTGATTATTGTTGGCCCAACGGTATTTTTGGCCGAAACCTCACTGGCCTCGATTGCGGTGATTATTGAGAACTTTTTTACCATGTCGACCTACACCGAACCTTTCGGTGGTCTCAATGGATACCCAGACACCTCCTTCCCGCAAGACTGGACCATTTTTTATTGGGCTTGGTGGTTGGCTTTCGCGCCCACCATTGGTTTATTTATTGCCCGCATTTCTCGAGGCCGCACCATGGGCAATATGATTATGGGTTCATTGTGTTATGGCACGGTGGGTTGTGCGCTGTTCTTTATGATCCTAGGCAACTACGGGATTAACTTACAGCTCACGGGCGAAGCTGATTTGGTTGCCGTGCTCAACGAAGCCAATGCGCGTGGTGAAGATGGAGGCGCGGCGGCGGTGTTTGCCATTCTAGGCAGCCTGCCAATGAGCACCATCATCATTGCTTTGTATACGGTGTTGGCAATTGTATTTCTCTCTACAACCTTCGATTCAATTTCCTACATATTGGCCTCAGTGGTACAAAAAGAAGTCCCCGATGAGCCAATGCGTTGGAATCGTTTGTTCTGGGCTGGTGCCCTGAGTTTTCTGCCAGTAACACTCATGTTAATGGGCGGCAACTTATCGACCCTGCAAACCGCCAGTATTGTTGGCGGCTTCCCCTTGGTCATCATTAGCTTCTTGCTGTGTGTGTCGATTTTTAAGATTGGCCGATTTGATTTAGCCCGGCAACAAGCCCTAGATTCAAAAGACATCAACATCACCGACTATCCAGACGGCGACCCTTGGGCAAAAAAATAGGCCCTCTGGCGAATAAATGATCGAACATGGAGCTAGACCATCCGTTTATAAAACTGCCCTTTCAATTTGACCTTAGTCAGCTTGAACTCGAACTAGATAGCTTGAACGAGGATGCGTGGATGGCGCATCCGTCTCGCATGCAGGGCAATGCGGCTGTGCCTTTAGTGTCTCACGAAGGCGGCGACAACGATGACTTCGCTGGCCGTATGTTAGCAACACCGCATTTGGATCGCTGCGTCTATATCAAACAGGTGATGGCCAGTTTTAACGAGGTCATTGCGCGATCAAGGTTGATGCGCTTAGCGCCTGGCGCCGAGGTCAATGCCCATGTGGATTTTAATTATCATTGGTATAGCCGCGTGCGCATTCATATTCCCATCACCACCAATCCTGGCGTCACGTTTTATTGCGGTGGTGAGCAGCAATACATGCAAGCCGGTGATTGCTGGATCTTTGATTCGTGGCGACGCCATCGGGTAGTCAATAATAGCGATCAGAGCCGCGTTCATTTGGTGATCGACACCACGGGTTCATCAAGATTTTGGCAGCTCGTTTCCAGCATGAATGAGTTTGCGCCTGACTTTAACCAAGCCGCATTTCAAGCACAGATAAGCAAACTTGAGTTTGATCGCGATGCGAAGCCGCAGTTAAAAACAGAGCAATACAATGTGGCACCGGTGATGTCTCCGGGCGAAATGGAAGCCATTGCCAAGGAGCTCATGAATGACATGCACGCAAACCCAAACAACCCAGCGGACAAAATCGAGTTTTTTGAACGTCTCTTAATGGAACTGTGTAAAGACTGGCGGCAATTGTGGTTGCAATATGGCTATGAAAAAGCGGGGCTGAAACACTATCAACAATTACTTGAACACATTGCGCGTCGACTGCCAGCCAACCCAAGAGAGCTCGTCACGTCGAATAACGATGTGGGTATTCGGCCCATCATTATGCAGCGAATTCTACGCGCCGCCTTAAACCCTGGCGAGTTAGTTCGATTCAAATCCTAACGGTGCTACCTGGCCCGCACCGCTATCGCCCTAGACCATCGATAACACTAAGAGCAACACAATTGAGTAGTATAGTTTAGGCCACCACCGAATCTGCTGCTGAACCTGCTCAGCTATTTGCAACTCCATTAACTTAAGCTGATGCCCAAGCGCCTCTTCAAAGGTGCCACTTTGTTCGCCGGTACGTAAAACGGCCCTTAAGTGCGAACTTAAAACCAATCTATTTTCCAGCAAGGCTTTCACAGTAGACTGGCCATTTAAAACTGCCTTAGTGGCTTGCACAAGCTGTTGCTTATAACGCTTATCTGTAAGCAAAGGCGATAAATTGCGCAAGGCTTGATCCATCACAACTCCTGCGCTGAGTTGCCATTGTAAGGGTCGGTAGAACGCCACCTCAAAACGCAACTTAAACCAATCGCTGCGTTCGCGAACAAAACGTGTGGACCAAAACAAAGAAAGCCAAAATTGCGGCTCGCGACTCCACAGCAATACGGCAATACGCGTTAAGGCCAAGACACTCAATACCGATAGGCCCACGTCGCTAATGATGTCAAATAAAGGCTCTTGATCTTTGGCAAGCCTAATAAAAACAGCGACGATTGCACCAATGATGAAAACAGCTTGGGGCAGCCAAAGAGCGGCTTGCATTGATTTTTGAGCTTGCTCTAATTTGAGCTGTTGAACTCCAATATAGTCCAAACCGTCCGCTAGTTTACCGGCGCTCTCTGCCGATTTAAGCAGGCCAAACTGATAGACCGATATCAAATGCGCATTGTGTAGAGCTTGGCTTAAGCTTTTACCTTTAGCCACGCGGCGGGTCACACCAAGCAACTTGATCTTATCCTTGTGGTTATTTCGAGTCAGTGTTTCCAGTGCTTTAACTGGGTCAATCCCCGCAGATAACATGTGTGCAAGCTGTTGCCAACACTGGGCGCGCGAAGACGAGTCGCGTTTAGTCGTAAAGATCAAATCACTGCACTGAATTGGCTTAGAACATGATTAGATATTAACGTAAATTGCGGAGAGTCAAGTTACGAGCAATTCAGAGCAAATGAGACATTAAAGTGGCAAGCTATAAAGATGTTAAGCTCGTCGGCCAAGAACAGTGCTTGCGGTTAAAACGGTAAGTCGCAAGCACTGACTGGCTCAAGAAAAGATTGTTAGAATCGGCCTGTTAAGGTTAACAAGGCATTGATTGGCGCGCCGACAGTTGCTTGGTGCGTGGAATGCGCATTCGGGAAGTAAAGCTCGTCGGTCAGGTTTTCAACATTGAGTTGAACGCGCAAGTTCTCTGAAACCACATAATAAGCCGAGGCATCAAAACGGGTATAACTTGGCAAAACCGCGCTATTACTATTATTGATAAAACTGTCGTCTTGGTAAGTCGCGCCAAAACCAAAACCGAAGGCTCGTGAGACCGCCACGGTGTTCCAAACCGACAAGGTGTTTTCGGGCAACTCACGAGGCGTCCGACCAGTTGGGCCGGTGCGCTCAACGATCTCGCCATCAAGATTGCTGTAGTTCGCCGAGATCGACCATGCGTCACTGATTTGGCCAAGCAATTGAAATTCAAAACCCGAAATATCAGAATCGATGACATCTAAAGTAGACGGGTCTGCATCAGCGACTTGAGGTGAGCTTTGCTCATTCTCGAACAGTGCTGCAGTGAAACTTAAACCTTGGCTGAAATCCCATTTAAGCCCAATCTCAGTGTTGGCAAAAGTATTCGCCGCGAGCACATTATTGCTGCCATTAATATTGGCAAACTGCTCGCCACTGCGCGGTAAAAACGATTCGCTATAACTTGCGTAGAGAGAAATATTTTCTTGCGGCTTGTAAATCAAACCAAAGCGCGGCGATACTTCGTCGTCACTGCTTTCGCGGGTTTCGCCGTTGGCGGCATTAAAAACGGTAATGTCAAAACTGTCAAAACGAGCGCCGATCAGCACATCAAACTGCTCAGATAATTCAATTTGATCCTGCACATAAAACGACAACACATCAATATCCACATCGGTGTCGTCGTTAAGGTCGGTAAAGCCGACCGTCGTGGTTTGCCCCAGCGCATTAACGCCGACACCAGCATTCAAGCTAATTGGTCGATTAGCAAAAAACGACTCGCGATCATCTTGTGTGGTATCGAAAAAGGTATTAAAGCGAAATTGATCAGACGACGTATCAATAAACTCTGCACCAACAATCACCGTATGCCCAATACGGCCGCTGTCAAATGCGCCAACCAAGTTGCCAGATAGAATCAGGTTTTGACGGTCGGTTTCGTCGATATACCCATCCAACTCAACGACATTGGTCACCTCGTCAAAATTGGTCGCAAAAAAGTTTTGATACGACTTATCAAAGTCACCATAAAACGCACTGAGATTACCCTTCAAGCGATCTGAAAATTCATGTTGTAATGCTGCGCGAAAAACATGCGCTTCAAGTGTCGTAACGCTTTGCTCTGGATCGGTAAAGACGATGTCTTCTAAGCGTTCGACTGGGCGGCCATCGGCGCCTGTGGGCACCCCACGGTCGATAAATCGTTCGTGATCAACGTACTCGTAAGACACATCAAGCGTCGTAGCTGGGCTTAATTCAAAATGGGCAGTTGGGTTAAAACCAACACGATCACCATCAAAAAAGTCTCGATGATTTTCTAGGCTTTCGAACATGGCGTTGATTCGAAACGCCGAGGTGTCATTAATGGATGCGTTGTAATCCAACTCGACCCCAAAACCACCAAAGGTATTTGCCGTGGTCTTATAGCCTGTGAATTGCTCGCCTACGGTGGCCTTTTTTGACACTCGATTTAATACGCCGCCCGTTCCGCCACGACCAAACAATAAGGCGTTAGGCCCACGAAGAATTTCGACTTGCTCGACGTTATACAGCGCGCGATAGTACTGCACGTCGTCACGATTGCCATCTAGGTAAAAGTCTGCCGTTGAACGCACACCACGAAAGACAACCGCATCGCGATGACCTTCGCCTTGCGAGGTATTGACGCCCGGCGTGTAGTCGATAATATCGCCAATGCTGGTGATCCCCTGCTCAGTAATTTGGTCGGCCGTAATAATGGAAAGGCTTTGGGGCACATCGATAATCGGCGTGGGGGTTTTTACTGAATTAAGCTCACTCACCGACAAAACGTGGCCATGAACAACGACTTCTTCTATATCGTTCGCGACTTGAGCCAAGCCGTTACTCGGCATGGTGGTGGAGAAAGCACCGTAGATTACGGCGATAAGGATCTCTTTTTGTGGTTTCATTGTGAGGTACTGCGTTCACTTCAATTAAGACAAGCGGATTGTAAACCATAATTGAAATGAGAATCAATCTCATTTGCATTTGTTTTATATAGTTGTCCGCCCTTCTAAAGCGAAAGCGATAAGAAGCTCTAAGAAAATAAGCCCAGACTCCAAAACGGCTCTCAAACGCAGATGAAGAAAGACGAAGACGAAAAAAACGAGGAGCTTAGTACTCAAATACAGCGAAGTCCTGTTCGTACATGGTGCGCAGATCGCGCTTTAAATCCTCATCTAAGTAATGCTCAACGTGTTTATGCTGAGACGCATTACGCTGCTTTAAATCCACTGATACTAGGCCCAATTGATCAAATAGCGAATCGAGTGATTTTTGAAGTGACTCATAACGCCCAACAAAGTCCATCACCAGCTGTCCTTCAATACACAGCTGCTCGACCTGCGGGCGAATAAGCAAACGTTGGCGAAATTGAGGCCTTTGCAGTGCGGCCTTCATCCATTGCCGGGCATTGGATTCGTAATTTGGATTGTCTCGGTTTAAAAACGCACACGCCGAGACAAAACGATCAAACGGATGACGCACGAAGGCAATCTTACGATATGCCCACTGTTGCCGATCTAAGAATGGGCGAATTTCATTGGCGGTAATATGTCCGTGTTTTACGGCTGCGATCTCAGGGATGGGTAAGACTTGTTCGCCAAAGAGCATTTGTTGTTCCCAATCACCTTCCTTTAGATGCACCCGCAACGCTTCGCGTACCGCATGGGTTGCCGTCTTAGGTACGGCAAAAAAAATGAACTGGTGAGCGTGAGAGATAATCATCGCGAATCAGACTGAACAAACTCGTCAATCAATTGCGATACAGGTTGGTAAATCTCAGCCACCGACGCCAAAGCCGCTTCGTGCTTACGCCACTTCTGCGTATCTGGTTGAGTCAAGGCGTACTTTGAATTGGGAAAACCTTGGCTAGCATAGGAGCGCATTTTGGGGCCAAACGGCACCTGCATAAAATGGCAAACCCGCTCCAGCTCGGTATGAGTATTGTTTAATAAGGCCTCATAGCTGAGCGACATCACCTCGGCTGCATCAAGTTGCGTTAAATCCGACACTATTTGCGTATTGGTTTTGGCCCATTGCGTTGCCACTATCTCAACCAGGGGGCGCCCGGTTAGCTGCTGCCAAGCATCAATCAGAAGTAATGACCAAGGATCGCCCTGCCAGTGAGGCAGATCTGGGTAGGTCACAAATTTACCCGAACGCCATGCTTCGATCATACTGGCAATATTCGGCTCAGCAGCCCGATGCAAAAACACAAATTTTGCATCGGGGTACATGGCTTTGAAAAATGGAATGCGTAAGGCGTTCTTTGGCGTTTTCTCTAAAAAACGAACTTGGTCGCTTTGAAACTCGGGCGGCATATCGGCGTAGGTTGCGCAGCGAGAATTTTGTAAGCGATACATAAAGCCATCAATAATTTGTTCGCCAACCTCAGGGCTGTAATCGGTGGCATCCAATCGATTCGAAGCAAAGTCGCGTGATTTTGGATGCAAGGCCGCAATAGATTCAATTTCTTGATGTGCCTCGTCTCCAATACTCCACAGGTCTTTATTATTTTTGAGTGCTTCAAACAGCATGGTGCTGCCCGAGCGCGGTGCTGCCACGATAAACACGGGTTGATCAAAGCTGGGGATTTTGCCGGAATACGTTTTTACCGAGTACGATGCGCCAGATGTGGCACTGACTTGAACCTCAGAGTCGATGGCATTGTCCAACCAGTTCTCGAGTACCGGGTAGGCGGCCGCGCCATTGCTGTTTAAGAAAACCTCATCGAGTGCGGCTTGACAAACCGATTTGCTGTGCTTGATTAAAGCCAGATACTCCGCATGGCCGTCGGCCGTATCCAGAAAACGCGCCCACAAACCTCGCCAGTCTTGGCACAGACCTTTGAGCTGCTGTTCTAAGACGGTATAAGCGTCGGCGTGTCGTTGGCTATCGATTTCATCTAGGTAGTCTTTAACTAGCGCTTCAATCTCATCGGGCGAGCGCGCGGCCAAGCGATTAAATTGCTCAAATTTTATATCGGATTGCTCTTTGTGTGGGTCGAATGGGACAAAGACAGAATCGCCATGTGGCTGTTGAGAACTCGGGTCATAGCCTTGTTCTGTCATTTGCCAGAACGCCCGCGTACCCACCGTGTCGATGACCAGATGAATGCGCTGGATATCCGACTCATTGATCACCTCATGTTCGCGCCAGTTATCAAATATCCATGCTTCTCCGGCTTGTTTATGCACTTTTACCACTTTTCCATTGATATGCGAGCGGCTAACAAATTCAATGGATGGATCGGTAATAATGGGGATGTGTATACGCACCCGGTTGCGCCACGTGTAGTCGGTATCGCTGTGAGCTGGCACGCCCTTGCCCGGCGCCAGCCGCATAAAGCGCGAACGACCCACGACCGTATTCAAAGACGCCATGATTTGTTGGATATAGGGGCAACGTTCGAGCGCGTCGGTGGCTTGCATACGCCCGACATAGGCGTTACTGCGGCTGCCCTCTTTGGAAACAAGATTTAGGGCAGTGTTGCCGTCATAACGCTGAGGATGATAATCCCATTCGTATTCTGAAAACTGCAAAGCTTCTTCGCGCAATCGGTCGACATCAAAGCGCAACGGCAATCGAATAAATTCAGACTTTAAGCGCATAACAAGCTTTATACCGAATCCAGTGGATAACGCGCCAGCACATCTTCTCCTAACGCGTCGATAAGCGGCTGCAAGTGAGCTTCAAAATTGCGCCAATGCGCCAAGCCACTCTTATAAATGGGTTGACGCACTTGCTCGGAACTTGGTGTGCGTACGCTGCGCTCGGTTTTATAAAACTCAAGGCAGGATTGTTCAAACGGCAAACCGCAAAAATCCAACATACGTCGAACTTGTGTCTCGGTGTCATGCACTAATTCTTCGTGCTGTACTCGCAGCACAAAGCCTGGCAGCACGTCATCCCAATGATCCATAAGGCGGACGTAATTTTTATAGTAGTCGCCGACTTCATGTAGACCATAGGTAAACTCTTGGCCTTCGGCAAACAATTGTTTAAAGCCACTAAAACAACAGGCCATAGGATGACGCCTTGCATCGATTATTTTTGCATGCGGCAAGATCAATTTAATCAAGCCTATGTGCATGAAATTGTTAGGCATTTTGTCGATAAAGTATGGCGCGCCTTGGCGATACACTTGCGTGTCGTCAATGTATTGCTGACCAAACTTGGCAAAGTAGTCGATATCGATCTCGCCTAAGTTACGAGGGTATTGAGGCTCTTCCTCCGGTTTAGAGGCGGCACGCCCTCTAAGCCGTCGACTTAGATTTAAAATGTTTGGCAATTCCAAGGTGCCATCAACTTGCGAATGCGACGCCAGAATCTGCTCAAGCAATGTTGAGCCCGCACGCGGCAAGCCCACAATAAAAATAGGGGCGGCGTGCTCACTGCCTACTGCGCTGAGCCGTTCAAATAAGGCGTGATCGCAGCGACTAATTTGGTAATCGACTCGTTTTTGCGCCTCAGGCGCTTTGTAGTTCAGAATCTCTTTGTTTTGTTCATTACCTAATTCGTAGGCCGCAAACGCTTGATCAAAGTCTTTTTGGTCTTCAAAAGCTTTTCCCAAGGCAAAATTAAAATGCACCTTGTCAACCTCAGACGTGGTGTCCCGCGCCCGGTAATCAAGCATGTGTTTGATCTCTTGATCGGTAAATGTATAGGTTTTGGTATTGGCTAAGCTCCAAAAGGCATCACCGAAATCGGCTTGCAAACGATACACCTGTTGATAACAGGCAACCGCCGCATCTAAATTACCCAAGGTCTTCTCGGCATGACCACACAAGAGATTGGTTTGCACCAAATTATAATCTTGCTGGATTAGCTCTCGATACAAACTAACGGCGTCTTGTGTTTCACCTACCCCGGCTAAGGTTGACGCAAGAAGGCCTTTAAACTGAATGTTGTCTGGATGCTCAGTGCTAAGCGCCTCGGCAATCTCATGCGCCGCGCCAAACTTTTGCCGTTTGATTAGCACGTTCGCTAAATCAAAGCGCGCACCTAAATGCGCAGGTTGAAAGACCACCGCACTTTCTAAAATAAACTCGGCGTCGTCCAAGATTTTCGCGCGCTGTGCGATCTCAGACAGTAAGCGCATACCTTCGATGTCTTTCTGATTGCTTTGCATGTAGTGCCGACAAATTTGATCGGCTTGATCCAGATTGTCGCGATTTAAATGGCTTTTTACCGCTTGCAATGCAGGATGCAATTCTGAGAGCTGTTTGATTTGTAATTGAGCAAAACTCGCGCCCTCTTTGTTTGATTGTTTTTGATAGAGTTGCTCCAAGGCACGCCAACTGCCAATTAATGCGTCGTCGATTTGAGTGGCACGTTCGAAGGCTTCAATGGCTGCACTTAACTTACCTTGTTCATTGAAAATATGGCCGACCTCTTGATGAGCTCGAGCATAGCTGGGTTCGTTTTCCAGAATGCTTTGCAGCTGCGCTATGGCGTTTTCAGCCTGATTCAGCCGCCGCAGACAAACCGCTCGCACATAGGCGGCTTCTGGATAAGAGTTGATCTGCTCGCCCAAAGTGTCGAGCGCCGCTATCGCTTGCGCAAACTGGCCCTGCTTTGCTGATTCGGTGGCCGAGTTAATCGCATCTTGAACTGTGTTCTCTTCTAACATCTTATTTTTATAGAGTTCTTTTTATAGGGTTGGCGCGTCTTTTGAGTTTCTAGGGCTAGGTTTAGTTTTTGCTGACTAAGCGGCTCGATAATAGTAACGAAAAAAGGCGAGCTTTATAAGCTCGCCTTTGGTCGTCGTGGCTAAGCCACGATAGTCTGACTTTTACGTTATCGTTATACGATTAATTGTAATCCCAACGGAAACGTAAACCGACTGAACGCGGGCGTGTTACAGAAACACGTGGCGTGTAGTCGAAGGTATTAATATTGATAATACCGTCTTCATCAAGCAGGTTGTTTACGAACAGTTCTACACCCCAGTTGTCTTTATTGACACCTGCTGAGACATTCACAATTGAATAGCTCTCTTGGACATAACGACCGTTCTGGAAGAAACTGCCATCTGGCGTTAAGCCGAATGAACCCGGTGTCGCAACACCGGTTGATCCAAACGTACCGCCTTCGTTAACAATTTGCAAACCACTGCCTCGCCCGAAAATACGACGAGTTGTGTCTTCAACAAAGTTGGCGTTACCTACGATGCCCGACAGGCTATCGCCAGTGTAGACCAAGCCCGCTTGAACGAAGGCATCAGCACCGAAACGCTCAAGAGTAAAGTCGTAACGACCACGAATGTTGAACGAGAAATCAGCCGTAAAAGGTAGCTCGCTGCCTACTGGCGCGGCGATACCAACTAACTGATCATTCAAACGAGTGATTTCCGAATCAACCCAAGAGAACGCACCTGAAATTGTTAACGCATCGGTAGGCGCGTAAACGAAATCGGCATCGATACCTTGAACATCTGCATCACCCACGTTTTCAATGAATACCAAGAACGCAATGTTCGAGGGGTCAAAACGCGTGGTTTGTAGATTTTCAATCTCAGAGTTGTAGTAAGTCGCATTCAAACGTAAGCGATTGCCTAAGAAGTCACCTTTCAAACCAATTTCAAAGTTGGTTAGTTCATCAGTCTCAGCGATAGCTGGTACGACGAATCCGGCGAATGGACCTTCTTGGTTACCTGATGGCTGGCCTGCATTACGGTTGACCGTTTGTGGGCGGAAACCTTCAGAGACAGTCGCGAACAACAAAACGTCATCAGTGACTTTCCAATCCGCTGTAAAACGGAAAATCGTGTCATCTTGACTTGCGATACCGTCGGCACTTAAGTTCTCCAAACCACCAACAGGTGTACCGCCTTCGCTTAGCGCACCAAAGGTACCTAAGTTGCTAAGTCTGGCAGTTACGTCGTTACCTGAGTTATCGGAACAACCAACGCTGCCGTCAGGACGTGTTACACCAAAGCTGATGTCTCGACCAGAAGGCGTAACGTTGTCGCCATTTGGCAATAGATTTGGATCACCTGCGAATCGGCAACCAAATGAACCACCGGTTGCACCTTTAAGATCGAAGTCGATGTCATAGGCACGGATACCAGCGCTCAAACTGAACGAATCGGTAATCTGCCAAGACGCATCCGCGAAGAAAGCCGTTTGATCTTCTTGACGAGTAAAATCGTTTACAAAGATTGTTGGCTCCGGCAAACCATTTCGAGTACGACTACCCGGTGCCAAGTTGGCTGGGCGAACCGCTGTATTCAAACCAGCAGGCAGAGAACCAAAGTATTGGAATTGACCAATTGACAAGGTTTCTACGTCGTCAAAGAAGCCACCAACCGTGAAGTTAAAGTTTTCGCCAATCTCACCTTGGAAACGTAATTCATGAGAAGTACGAGTACTTTCTGTTACGTCGGTGTATTGCTTGGTGTAATCAAATACTTCAGTTGAGCCAGTTGCTGAGTAAGCACCGACTGAAATGTAGTAAGCCTGATAACCACCACCAAAACTATAGGTTGTGTAGTCAAGTAGTGAAGACACTTCACGATCAAGGAAGCCACCAGTGTAGACCACGTCTAGGGCGCCAACGCGACCTGTCAATGTCCAAGTGGTTAAACCAAACTCGTCGGTGTTGCGCTCAGGAGAGAAACTTTGTGACTGGCTGACAGAACCCGTAGTTGGCGCGTACTCAAACGTGCCTTCGGTTTCCAATTGTTGGTTAGTGTGTTGTACCAACAATTTCCAATCTTCGTTGATGTCCCAACCAAGACCGAGGCGCACGCCTTGATAGGTCGCGTCGTTCCAGTTGTCTTCAAGAACCTGAGAGTTAGTGGTAGTTGGCAATTGCGCATTTTCGTTAACGCGCGCGCCAAAGATTTGGTTACGATTGATAACCGTGATCAAATCACGATCAGCATTATCGAAGCCAACATTGACGTTATCGATCCAGCCACCTTGTGTGTTTTGATAAATAACGGCACGTGCCGCTAAGGTATCAGATAAAGGCACGTTGATCATCGCTTCAAGCGTGGAGCTGGGATCACCACCAGAGGTAGTGCTGTAGCCTGCTTGTACCGATGCATCAAAACTTTCTGTCGACGGCTTGTTGGTAATTAAACGTACCGTACCAGACTGCGAGCTTGCACCAAAGAGTGTACCTTGGGGCCCAGGAAGCACCTCGACACGCTCTAAGTCAGCGGCGTAAACATCTAAGTTACGACCACCAAAAGAAACGGCTTGCTCGTCAACGTAAAGTGCCACTGCTGGCGCTGAACCCTGTACTGACGATACTGTATTATTGGATTGTTCCGTGGCAACCCCACGAATATAAATCTCACTACGACCCGGTCCACGACCTTGCTGTACTACGTTTGGCAAATACTGTACGTATTCGTCAAAGGTATTTACACCAAGTTCGTCGAGTGAATCGCCAGTGATGGCTTGAATTGCAACAGGAATGTCCTGAGAGCTTTCGGCTCTTTTGGTTGCGGTTACAACAATCTCTTCTAATTGAGCCTGGGCTGAATTACTTACGACTGCGGCACCCAAAGCCAATGCAATGGAATTTACGAGTTTAGTTCTTCTCAACTTAACCTCCGCTTTTTTTATTGTGATGTGACGAAAAATACTCTCTCAGAGAGTCAATCCTGGGAGAGGTACTGCTAACGTTGAACGAGTGTAACAAGACGCCGATGCAGCTTCATGTTCCAAATGAGACATTTAGTTTCACTCAATCCATGCATTTGAAGATAACGTAACGACTTAGCTAACTCAAATTTATTTATAATAAAGGGGCCTTAAGCCGTTTTTTCAACAGAAATCGTCGATAAAAAAGCAACAATTACCCAAACTAAATCCCCTTACTCACAGCTGGCCCCATCATGCCTAGAATAGTGGAGCCATTAATGCGAGGAATAAAAAACCGACAACACCGCATACGCGCCAATCGCGAGCGGGCATCGCTATCTGACTGACGAGAGCAAACTCGGCCTAAAGTTTAGGTGCTACCAGAGCTTCGAGTTTGACTTGGTCTGCTGCGAATGCGCGAATACCTTGCGCCAACTTTTCGGTCGCCATGGCATCTTCATTCATCATCCAGCGAAACTGAATTTCATCTAAATCGAGTTTGGTTTGAGCCTCACCTGTGTCGGTATCCGACAATCGTTGTACTAACTGACCTTCGTCGTTACGCAATTCTTCAAGAAAGTTGGGCCCGATGGTTAGATAGTCACAACCAGCTAGCGCTTCAATCTCGCCAGCATTTCGAAAACTCGCGCCCATTACAATGGTCTTATAACCGTGTTGTTTATAGTAGTTATAAATTTGCGTGACCGACTGCACCCCTGGGTCTTCCAACGGCGCGTACGATTCTTGCCCAGTGCTGGCCTTGTACCAGTCTAAGATTCGCCCAACAAATGGGGAAATTAGAAACACTTTAGCCTGTGCGCAAGCCACTGCTTGGGCAAAACTGAAGAGCAAGGTTAGATTGCAGTTGATCCCTTGCTGCTCTAAAGCCTCTGCGGCTTTAATGCCCTCCCAGGTTGAGGCAATTTTTATCAAGATTCGATCCTTACCGACGCCACGCTGTGCATACAGATCGATTAACTTCTGCGCCTTGGCAATGGTAGCCTGCGTGTCAAACGACAATCTTGCATCGACTTCGGTTGAGACCCTGCCAGGGATAATCTTTAAGATTTCACAACCCACCTCTACACCAAAATTATCGACCGCATCCTCCAGATTGCCGCCCGCCTTGGCCACTGAGCGATCAATAATTTGGGCGTATTGAGCATCTTGCGCTACTTTTAATAGCAATGACGGATTAGTCGTTGCATCCTGTGGTTTGTATTCAGCTATCGCAGGTAGCTCACCCGTGTCGGCTACGACCACCGTCATTTCGCGTAGTTGTTGTAATTTATTCATTTGGATTTAGTCGTCTAGTTTAATTTCATCTTGAGTGGCCGACGCTTTTTCGGTCGTGATCGCTTTTACATTTTGAAAGCCTTTGGGCAACTTGCGACCTCGTTTGCCTCGCTCTCCAATATAGTGCTCTAAATCTTGGCCTTTGAGGCGCAGATAACGTTTACCGACATGCACCAAAACGTGCTGCCCTTTTTTATAGATAGTAGCGCCCAAAACATATTCATCGCGAGCCTTGAGCAATTTACTTGGCACATTAATAAGCTTGACGCCTTTGCCCTTGGCCAAATCTGGCAATTCAGTGACGGGATAAATCGTTAAGTAGCCGGCCGTTGTCACCACTGCCAACATGTCTTGCTCGCGGTTTTGTACGGCGATAGAGGGGAGCGCATTAGCGCCTTTGGGCACACTCAGCGTGGCTTTGCCCTTTTTGTTTTTGGTCAGCATGTTTTCGATTTCACAAATAAAACCGTAGCCCGCGTCGCTGAGCATCACATATTGATCCGATTCGGCTCCCATCATCAAAGAAGCAAAGGACGCCCCCGACGGCGGTGTCACGCTACTGGTGAGCGGCTCGCCCTGCCCTCTGGCAGATGGCAGCTTATGGGCAGGTACTGCGTAGGTCCGTCCGGTGGAATCCAATGCCACAACAGGCTGATTGGATTTTCCTCGTGCTGAGCTTTGATAAGCATCCCCCGATTTATAACTTAAATCTTTGGGGTTGATATCATGCCCCTTGGCCGCTCGAACCCAACCTTGTTGCGACAAGACCGCGGTAATCGCTTCGCTTGGAACTAATTCGCTTTGGTCAATCGCTTTGGCAATCTCACGTTCAACCAAGGGCGAACGGCGAGCGTCGCCAAATTCATCGGCATCCGCTTTAAGTTCACTTTTAACCAAGGTCTTTAAACGCGCCTCGGATTTAAGCAGTAAATCGAGACGATCGCGCTCTTTTTCTAACTCAGCCTGCTCACCCTTGATTTTCATTTCCTCAAGCTTGGCTAAGTGCCGCAACTTGAGTTCTAAAATGGCTTCGGCTTGACGGTCGCTAATCTCGAAGCGAGCCATTAGGGCGGGCTTCGGCTTGTCTTCGTTGCGAATAATCTCAATCACTTCGTCAATGTTAAGAAACGCAACAAGATAACCTTCTAATATGTGCAGGCGGTCGACCACTTTATCAAAGCGGTATTGCAAGCGCCGACGAACCGTTTCGATACGAAAGGTTAGCCACGCTTTTAAGCACTCGCGCAAACTGTAGACATGAGGCCGCCCATCCAGCCCAATCATGTTCATGTTAACGCGGTAACTTTTTTCTAAATCGGTGGTGGCAAATAAATGCCCCATCAATGAATCAACATCAACACGGTTAGACCTAGGAATAATAACGAGACGAATCGGATTGTCTTGATCAGATTCATCACGTAAATCCGAGACCATCGGCAATTTTTTGGCCTGCATCTGCTGGGCAATTTGCTCCAGCACTTTCGAGCCCGATGCTTGATACGGCAAAGCATGAATCACGATATTGCCATCTTCTTTAGCGAATACCGCTCGCTGACGTACCGAACCATTGCCGGTTTCATACATCTCAAGCAATTGCTCGCGCGGCGTAATGATTTCGGCCTCGGTGGCGAAATCAGGGCCCTGCACAAACTCACATAAATCAGCGACCGTTGCTTTTGGTTTTTCCAATAAATGGATACAGGCGTCAACGACTTCGCGCACATTGTGCGAGGGGATATCGGTGGCCATGCCCACGGCAATACCTGAGCCCCCGTTCAATAAAATATTTGGGAGCCTGGCTGGTAAGCTTTTAGGTTCTTTTAAGGTGCCATCAAAATTGGGCTGCCAATCAGACGTACCTTGACCCAACTCAGACAACAAACTTTGCGCGTACGGCGCAAGGCGCGACTCGGTGTAGCGCATGGCAGCGAACGATTTGGGGTCATCGGTTGAGCCCCAGTTACCCTGCCCGTCGACCAAGGGATATCGATAACTAAACGGCTGAGCCATGAGCACCATGGCTTCGTAGCAAGCGCTGTCGCCATGCGGATGAAATTTACCCAACACATCACCGACAGTACGCGCCGATTTTTTGTATTTGGCTGCCGCGTGTAAACCCAGTTCCGACATCGCGTAAACGATGCGCCTTTGAACCGGCTTTAGACCGTCACCGACAAATGGCAGCGCACGGTCTAAAATAACGTACATGGAATAATTCAGATAAGCTTGCTCAGCAAACTTGGCTAACGAGAGTTGTTCGAGGTGATCGTTCATTGAATCAATCGGTTCTCTGTTACAGTGTTGTAGTGCGCAGAAGAACCGAAAGACTACTCAAAGCGCTTAGTTTCAGCAATCAAAATTAACCAGTTTCAATCGTAAATTCATTAACACGTCATGGTGCCCAATTTTAATCAACAAAAGGCTTTACTTTTTGACATAGAAACCTTGATCAGTGCCGCACAACCCAAAACCCTTCTATGGATAGGCCAACGGCCCGAACAGCTACTGAACGATTATCAAGCGCAGGCCGCCGTGTTGGGTCATGAAGTACACATCACTCATCTGGATGAGCGAGCTAGTCAACACGCTTTAGAGCTAAGGCAACGTTTTGACGTGGCCGTTTTTTATAACTTGCCTAGCAACCTAGACCGCTCATTGACCACACAATTGATTTCTCGTTTGAGAGATTCTTTGTCGGCGCAATTTTGTGTCGCCATAGAGCTTGACCCCAAAACGTGGCAACTGACCGACATGCTTGCTCTAGGCTTACGGAAAGTCGCTGACTATTCGGGCGATAGTGAAACACCAAAAGCCGCCCAAGCGGCGCTCTTTAAATACAGCATTAGTGACTATAAGCGAACACCGGATTGGCTTAACGCCGACAATTGGGCTAACCCAGAAATGTGGGGGAAATACTGGTGGTAATGAGGCGGTCAGCGGCGCTCGCAGCGACAATACTAAAGCCAGTAAATAAAGCGAATATCCTTTGGTAAAAGCGAGTTAAAATCTGGTATACGCCTTTTTTGCCCCGTGGTACCATCGAATTGTCGTCAAGACATAAAACCAAGTCGTATAGAGCCTTTTTTGCTCTGTGAATTCGATAGCTGTATTAATTAAAAAAATCGACTTAAACGCTTCATGAATTTTTAATTCTCGAGCGGAAGTTGAAAGATAATTTAAGGTTAAAACCGAGCTCGATGAAAGCCACTGACATCAGCAATCCGGAATACTTTCACAAGGTAGTCGATTGCCAATTTGCTTGCCCCGCCCACACCCCCGTTCCTGAATACATTCGCTTAATCGGCAAACGTCGATACAGCGACGCGTATATGGTCAATTGGGAGTCGAATGTATTTCCCGGTGTATTAGGTCGAACTTGTGACCGCCCCTGCGAACCCGCGTGCCGTCGCGGGCGTGTCGACGAAGAACCCGTCGCGATTTGCCGCTTAAAACGGGTTGCCGCCGATCAAAAAGACGACGATTATGTGGCCGCTCGCCTTCCCGATATACCCACACAGAAAAACGGCAAACGTATTGCCTTAATTGGCGCAGGCCCGGCATCACTCACGGTGGCCAGAGACCTTATGCCATTGGGTTACGAAGTCGATTTATACGACGAAAATGCCAAGGGCGGCGGCTTTATGCGCAGTCAAATTCCATCGTTCCGTCTGCCCGAAGAAGTCTTAGACCAAGAAGTTAATTACGTATTAGATATGGGCGTAAGCCAACTATTTAATACTCGCGTCGACAGCCTAAAAGGCATTCTCGACAAAGGTTACGATGCCGTCTTTGTTGGCACCGGCGCGCCTAAAGGCAAAGACCTAAACATCCCAGGCCGCGAGCAAGCCGATGCCAATATACACATCGGCATCAACTGGTTAGAAAGTGTGGCCTTTGAACATCTCGATTCCATTGGCAAACAAGTTGTCATTGTCGGCGGTGGCAATACCGCCATGGATTGTTGCCGCACTGCAAAACGCATTGGCGGAGACGAGGTCACGGTAACCGTGCGCTCGACTTACGAGGCCATGAAAGCATCGCCATGGGAAAAAGACGACACACTCGCCGAAGGCATCCCTATTTTAGCTAACCACAGCCCAAGAGAGTTTGTGGTTGAAGATGGCAAATTGGTTGCAATGACGTTTAACGTCGTTGAATCAAGCTACGACGAAAATGGCAAACGCACCATTACCGAAACTGGCGAAATAGTCACCATTCCCTGCACCGATGCCATCATGGCGATTGGTCAAGACAACGCCTTCCCTTGGATAGAGCGAGACATCGGCCTTGAGTTTGGCGAATGGGATATGCCGATTGTCGATAAAACCACTTTTCAATCCACCAACGCGAAAGTCTTTTTCGGTGGTGATGCGGCGTTTGGCCCAGAGAACATTATTACAGCGGTCGCGCACGGTCACCAAGCAGCTATCTCGATTGATTTGATGCTCAACGGTCAATCGCCGATCTCGGATCGCCCTGCTCCGGGCACCAATCTTGTGAGCACCAAAATGGGCATTCACCAATGGGCCTATGACAGTGCTGTAATCGATGACGACCGACAAGCCTCTGCGCATATCCCGGTAGAAAAAGCCCTTTCAAGCCGCAAAATTGAATCGGAACTCGGCTTTTCGCCCGAAGTTGCCTTCGTCGAAGCTGAACGCTGCCTAAATTGCGATGTACAAACGGTTTTTGAAGAAGCCAAATGCATCGAGTGCGATGGCTGCACCGACATATGCCCCACCAATTGCATCACCTTTACCTTCAATGATGAAGAAGAGCCATTACGTAATAAGCTAAATGCGCCAGCCGACAACAAAGACACCGACCTGTATGTCTCACAAGACCTACCAACCGGCCGGGTCATGGTTAAAGACGAAGATGTGTGCTTGCATTGCGGCCTGTGCGCCGAGCGCTGCCCTACAAGCGCGTGGGATATGCAAAAGTTTTTATACACGGTAACTAAAGCAGGTAATGAGCCGGCGCCAATTTTGCTAGAGCAAACGCAGCCTGCGCAAAAGGTAAGTAAAACCGAGGAGCAAGCCGCATGAACCCTCGCAATATGGCCCCAGTGATGGACGCCAAGATAAACGATTTCGTCGTCAAGTTTGCGAATGTCAATGGCTCGGGCTCAGCCAGTGCCAACAGCATGTTCGCAAAAGCGATTTATCGAATGGGCATCCCGGTTGCGCCACGCAACATTTTTCCATCCAACATCCAAGGTGCGCCAACATGGTACGAAGTTAGAATTAATGAGCAAGGCTACTTGGCCCGACGCGGCGGCCAGGTAGAGTTGATGGTTTCAGTCAACCCTCAAAGCATGACCGAAGACGTCGCTGAAGTCTGCCCCGGTGGTTATTTCTTTTACGACAATACCTACCCGCTGGATTTCAATCTGATTCGCGATGACATCCACTTTATCGGTTTACCATTAACGGAAATCACGAACACAAATTTTGATAACCCGCGACTACAGCAATTATTTAAGAACATCATTTATGTTGGCTCATTAGCGTATTTAATTGGCATTGAGTTCGCTGCTTTAGAAAGTATCGTAAACGACACTTTTGCCAAAAAACCTAAGTTGATCCAGCCCAACATTGATGCACTAAAACTTGGGTTCGATGAGGCGCAACGTCAATTCAGTGAGCCTCTGCCCTTGCAACTCAAACCCAGTAATGCCAACCAAGGCAAGATATTGCTAGAAGGCAATGCCGCTTGTGGACTTGGGGCGGTATTTGGCGGAGCCACCGTTTGCGCATGGTATCCAATCACGCCATCGACCTCAGTGGCCGAAGGGTTTGAGAAATACGCCAAACAATTTCGCATTGACAGCGAAACCAAAGAACATAATTTCGCCGTTATCCAAGCCGAAGACGAATTAGCAGCGATTGGCATGGTAATTGGCTCAAATTGGAATGGCGCACGCGCCTTCACTGCCACCAGTGGCCCCGGCGTTTCACTCATGCAAGAGTTTTTGGGGCTGGCTTATTTCGCCGAAGTTCCCAGCGTCTTGATTGACGTCCAGCGCGCAGGGCCTTCAACCGGTATGCCAACGCGCACACAGCAATCCGACATTCTGATTTCGGCTTATGCCTCGCATGGCGACACCAAGCAAGTCGTCTTGTTTCCGGGCAATCCCAAAGAGTGTTTTGAATTAACAGCAGATGCGTTTGATATTGCGGATCAATTACAAACGCCAGTCATTATGCTGACCGATCTTGATCTAGGCATGAATGAACATTTGGTCGACGAACTCAATTGGGACGATTCGAGGCAATATCAAAAAGGTAAAGTACTCAACGCCCAAGAGCTAGACCAGGTGGAACGCTTTGGCCGCTACAACGATGTTGATGGCGATGGGATTCCATATCGCACAATTGCCGGAACACATCCACAAAAAGGCGCGTTCTTTACCCGTGGTACATCGCGCGATGAGTACGCGGTTTACACCGAAAAGGGCGAAGCTTACGAGCGCAACATGGAGCGCTTAAACCTTAAGTGGCAAACGGCGCCCCAGTATTTGCCAAAACCGATCATTAGCACCAAAGACAAGTCTGCTCACATCGGCGTAATTCACTTTGGCACCAGTGCCGAAGCGGTGCGCGAAGCGATTGATATGCTGGCCGAACAAAACCATCGCATCAACGATTTAAGAGTTCTCGCCTTTCCGTTTCATGCAGAAGTAACTGATTTTATCGACGCACATACACACATTTTTGTGGTCGAACAAAATCGTGATGCACAATTTAAAACGCTCTTAGTCAATGAACTTGAAATGGATCCCAAACGATTGAATTCGGTTTTGCATTTTAATGGCGACCCAATCAGCGCCCGAATCGTATTCGACAACATCCAAGCCCACCTCAGTACCATAACGTCGGCCGACGTCGCCTAGCTCAATTATGTCTTTTCTTAAACCCAGTTTTCGACATCCTAAATCGCCCACTAATCGCCTTGGTTTAACCACGCGCGCCTACGAGGGCACCATCTCGACGCTGTGTGCTGGCTGCGGCCATGATTCGATTAGCGCGGCGATTATTCAAGCGGTATGGGGTCTAGGGATTCCACCGCATCGGGTTGCTAAAATGTCGGGCATTGGATGCTCCTCGAAGTCGCCCAATTACTTTTTGAGCCAAGCGCATGGCTTTAATTCGGTGCACGGGCGCATGCCGTCTGTGACCACAGGCGCCAATGTGGCCAACCGCGATCTCTTGTATCTTGGCGTCTCCGGCGATGGAGATACGGCATCAATTGGCATGGGCCAATTTGCGCACGTGATTCGCCGCAACTTAAATATGCTCTATTTGGTCGAAAACAACGGCTGCTATGGCTTGACCAAGGGCCAAGATTCAGCGACCTCCGACGAGGGCTCTACGAACAAGAAAGGCCGTGTTAATCCATACACCGCCATCGACTTAGTTTCCTTAGCCTTGGACCTGGGCGCAACCTTTGTGGCTCGCAGTTTTTCTGGGGATAAAGAGCAATTGGTACCGCTAATGCAGGCCGCAATGACGCACAAAGGCTTTGCATTGATAGACGTTGTCTCACCATGCGTTACCTTTAACAATCATGCCGGTTCGACCAAAAGCTATGATTACACGCGCGAGCATGTTGAAGCAGCTGGCGTTGTTGATTTTGTTCCAACCTCACAAGAGATCACGCTTGATCAGATTGAGGGCAGCACCAAAGTAGTCGACCTTCACAATGGCGACAAAGTGCAATTAAGTAAATTGGCTAACGATTACGACCCCCATGACCGACGCGCAGCATTTGACGCCGTACAAGATCATAAACAACGAGATCGATTGCTCACGGGCTTAATCTACGTTGACCCTACTGCGGAAAATTTTCACGATATTCTTAATCTACCAAGCACGCCGTTAAACGCTCTTGCACAAGAGCAATTGTGCCCTGGTGAAAGCGCGTTAAAGAGCATCAACAACGCCCTAAAGTAAAAGCTCCGGCATCTTATTTACGAGCAAGCCTGTTTGTTGACAGGCTTGTTTGTCTATCGTTCTGACTTGTCTTGATATCTTTTTTGAAAGTGACAACCTAGTTTACAAAGAGACGACCTAGCCGAATCTGTTTTTCGGCAACCTCTCATTTCGACGTTTAAACACATCTCACTATCGCCCCCAATTTGGATTCATTTAGCTTGAATCTCAACGCTATGGTTTAAGCCTCTTTGGTTTTTATGTCAGCGCAATTAAATTGATGTTATAATATTACATTGCCGGTCTCGACTCGTTTCGATCAGAGCCGGCCCAATATCAAAACCCATCTAAAGAGACGGGCGTCACCGCTGAATCAATTTGATGAAAACCATGAGTTTGGACAAACTAGCCGTGCTGCTTTCAGGTGTTTGCTTGGTGCATTGCCTTTTGGCTCCGGTGTTGCTCACCTTGTTGCCAATACTGTCATTATCGGCTTTGGCAGAAGAGCTTGTCTTTCATCAACTTATGCTTTGGTTAATTCTGCCAACCAGCGCTATTGCTTTGTTCATTGGTTGTCGCCGTCATCGCAATAGTTCGATTTTGCTAAGTGGTCTGCTCGGGATGTCGGTTTTGATTCTGGTGGCTGTTTGGGGCCATAGCAACCTCGCACCAATCCAAGAAAAGCTCGCCACGTCGCTTGGCGGATTAATACTTGCGCTCTCACATTACTTAAATTACCGAACTTGCCAATCCATCAGCTGCAACGACGACAATTGCAGTAGCAATCACCACCACTAGTCTTATCAAAGTTCATGGTTTACCCTAGTGGCTGATTTAATTCGCCATTAAAGCCATGAAAACCGATCTCATAGTAAAGACCTTAGTCGCCCTATTCTGCGTCATTTCACTTAGCGCTTGCCAACCTTCGGCCGAACAACAGACTAGCAATGGCAGTGATACGGGTAGTGATGTTGACGCTAAGGCACAAAGCAAAGCCGATCAACAAACCACCATCGTATTCAACGCAACCGTTTACACGGTCGATGCTGAACTACCCAAAGTAAGTGCCTTCGCCATTCAAGACAGCAAGTTTGCGGCGGTGGCCGACTTGCAAACCTTGTTACAAAAATACCCAGGAGCCAAACAGATCGACATGCGTGGCCAAACGATTGTGCCGGGGTTAATCGACGCGCACGGCCATTTGTTGGGTTTGGGCCAGAGCTTGATCTTTGCCGATTTAATGGGCACTCAAAGCAAAGACGAGATCATCGCAGTGCTACAAGAAAAAGCTCGAACACTGGAATCTGGCCAATGGCTGTTGGGGCGGGGCTGGGATCAAAACGATTGGCCTTCAAAAGCCTTACCCACCGCGCAAGATTTAGATCAAGCGTTCCCAGATAGGCCTGTTTGGCTAGAGCGTGTTGATGGTCACGCTAGCTGGGGAAACACTCAGGCAATGAAAACTGCTCAACGAGATATTAATGGCGACTGGCAACCTCAAGGTGGCGAGATTGTGCGTGACGCAAATAATATTGCCACTGGCGTATTTATCGACAAAGCAGCTAATTTAATTCAATCACAAGTACCAAGCGAGACCAAAGAGCAACTCAAATCAGCTTTGCAATTGGCCATGCGCAAAACGGCTGAGGTGGGTTTAACCGGCATGCATGATGCGGGCACTTCCCTAGCGGTTTGGAAGTTATTGCAAGACGCCAAAGCCGCTGAGCAAATGAGTGTGCGAGTTTACGCGATGGCCGACGGCGCTCAAGACATGCTCGATTACCTGTGCGACCAAGGCGCTCAAATAGACCCTCAGGCAATGCTCACTGGGCGCGCCGTGAAGCTTTATAGCGATGGAGCATTGGGATCACGCGGCGCGGCTCTTCTTGCCGACTACTCAGATGACCCTGGCAATAAAGGCCTGCTGATTGAAAGCGAAGACACACTCAAAGAATACGCCGCAAAAGCGGCCGCCTGTGGTTTACAAGTTAACATTCATGCCATTGGTGATCGCGGCAATCAAATCACCTTGAACGTGCTTGAAAGTGCCTCTCAAGGTGATAACCCAGGTCGCCATCGTATAGAACATTCTCAAGTCGTCGCTCTCAGTGACTTCGAACGCTTCAAAGCACTCAAGTTAATCGCATCGGTTCAGCCGACCCACGCCACCAGCGATATGTACTGGGCTGAAGAGCGAGTTGGTACCGAACGCATAAAAGGGGCTTACGCGTGGCAGCGTTTCTATGATCTTGGCATTCCAATGGCATTAGGCTCTGATTTTCCGGTAGAGTTGCCCGACCCTCTTCTCGGTTTTTACGCGGCCGTGAGCCGCCAAGACACTCAAGGCTGGCCAGAAAATGGTTGGTATGCAGACCAAAAATTAAGCCGTGAACAGGCCCTCTACGGTTTTACTCTTGGTGCGGCCTATGCAGCATTCCAGGAAGACAAAGTGGGGTCTATTGAAGTTGGTAAGTTTGCCGATTTTGTTGTTTTATCTCAAAACATTATGGAAATTCCAGTAGAGCAAATTCCAAACACTGAGATAAAAGCCACGTATTTAAACGGTGAACCGGTTTATCAAAAAGGGCAATAAGTGTGGACATTAGTCATTTGATATTTGTACAATTATCAAATGACTAACTCTAAACACACACAACATGGCGGCGCGCGGTCAGGCGCGGGCCGCCCTAAAGGCAGCGGTAAATACAAAGAGCCGACTAAGGCCATTCGCGTTCCACAAAGCAGTATTGAACAAATACAAGCATTTTTAAAACACTACCCGAGCTCGCAGATTCGCTCTGTCTCTTCAATTAACTCGGCAAAACTGGCGATCCCGCTATACAGTTCCAAAGTTGCGGCGGGCATCCCATCACCAGCCGAAGATCACATTGACGACACCTTGGACCTGAACGATTACATGGTTCAACATCCTGATTCGACCTTTATGTTGCGAGTTGAAGGCGAGTCCATGAAAAACGCCGGTATATTACCCAATGACATATTGGTGGTAGATCGTTCGCTCAAAGCAGTTCATAACAAAATCATCATTGCCGCCCTAGATGGCGAATTGACGGTCAAACGACTCTTTCATCGCGGCGGTTTGATCAAGCTATTACCAGACAACCCGAACTACCCTGAAATTGAAATCGATAACGAAGCGGACTTACACATCTGGGGCGTAGTTATAGGCAGCTTCAGGCGCTTTCAAACCTTTTGATTGTTACAACCAACACAAGGTGGCGGTTTCGGCTTCATTTTCAAAAAATATAATCAAAACGCCAATTATTCACAAAAAACCACTTAAATCAGAGGTGCGTGAAGACTGAATTTTCGCTATCTTGATTTACATCAACATCGAAGCATGAAGCTACATAAAAACAGGAGTTAACCGTTGTTGGGGCATGGTGGATTAGGGATTGATCACGACAATTTGTTTGACTTGCTCTAGTGTTAAATAACTATGGCTTACAACCAACATTTCACATCATGAAGTTAGGGGAGCCGCCTCAGGGCGGCTACCTTTTTATTCTTGTTTCTTACTGTTTTTTCTTACGTTTTTCTCTTACGTTTTTCTCTCAGGTCTTTTTTCAGATGTTTTGTTTCGGCCGTTTCGCTTACCAACCCATTGCTGCGCCCTAAGCAGCTTTTAAAAGACTAAGCCGGCTAACTAGTAAGACTCTACTTTAAAGATCGATCACCATATCGACTCTATGCATGCCCGGCCCCCAACCGTGCTCTGTAAAGACTCCAGTCTGAGCTCCGAAGTGGCTGAAAAAGGGGGCCGAAAGGTGGCTAGCTGCAATCAATATAGAGCTTAATTTTTGCCGTTTGGCTGCGCTAATCACATGCTCCATTAGGCGACGCCCCAAACCTTTTCCTTGAACTGTCTCAGACAGCAAAATCCATTGAATTCGGCCTTGCATCTCGTTTTCGGCAACTAATCCTACGCCGCCGGCCAATACATTGTCGAATACCATTACTTGGTAGTCGTTTGATCTACCCTTTAAAAATGCGCAATAGTCTTGGCGCTCGACTTCGACAAAATACTTAGGGCAATTTTGATCGAACAACGCCAGACAAGCCGCGTAGTCGCGTTGGTTGTAGGGGCGAAATAAGGCTGGATGATCCATTCTTGATGATCCAATAACTTGATGATCCAATAATGAGGCCCGAGATCTATTGCGCTGGCTCCGCCGCCAACCACGCTTTATAACCTCCATCAAGATGCAAAATATTGCTGAACCCTAATTCTCTCATAATCGCCAGACTCCGGCCGCTGCGCACGCCAGACCGGCAATGAACCAAATACGGTTTATCTTTATCGAGTTTTGCCATCTCCGCTTTAAATTCATCACCGTAGTAATCAATATTTAAACCCGCTTGGATACGACCCTCTTCGTGCTCTTGAGCGGTGCGAACGTCGAGTACCGTAATACTCTTATCGTTCGCCAACACAACACGCGCTTGTTCTGCGCTTAAATGCAGCACACCATCTCGATAATCACCTGCTGCGGGTTCCTCAAGCTGAGGCTCTTGTGCATTAGCTGTGGACGCAAACCCTGTGCTTACAAAAAGCATTGCCAATAAAACTTGCGCTACCCAATTGTTAATAAGTGTCATGGTTTGGCCCTCTATTTAAATAACATTACTCTACTGGTCGGCTTGATAGCGAATTTGATTTGCGTCTTTAATCAAACGCCCCCAATACGCGTTATAAGGATGAATTCCTTGGCCAACGATAGGACGCTGCTGATTAACCCAGTTAAATAAACCGCCCTCAAGATTATATAAATCGCTGTTTAGATCAGAGGTCTTGGAGTCGGCTTGAAGTCGTGCAACCAGATCAGACGATCTACGCCCCACTGAGCAGTAAAACACAGCCTTTTTATCTTTAAGTAAATCACCATAAAGCGTCATAAAGGCGTGAGAATCAATCGACGGCGAAATTTGAATCGCGCCATCGATTCGGCTGACATCAAATTCATCTTCTTCGCGCACATCAAACACAACCATTGAAGCATGGTCGCGCTGCTCAAAATCATCAGCCGACATATGTTGAACACTGCCAAGGTCTTTGCGGATATCTTTATGAATGCTTTTCAAGCTCGGTTGCCACAACAGTGCGATGCTCACACCAACAAACACTACGACCAGAGCAACAATTAGCCACTTAAGCATTTTGCGACTTCCGGCGTTTTACAAATGGTACTTTCAAGCTCCACCACAAGGTATTCGGCTGCTCTGATTGGTATTGCGAGAGGCCGATCGTCATCGCTTCATGGCCCGAACTTGGTTGTGCAGTATAGGTGCGAAACAGACGATCCCAGCACGACAAAAAGAAACCATAGTTACTATTCGTCTCTGTTGCTACTACCGAGTGATGAACACGATGAAAATCTGGAGTAACAATCAGCTTTCGCATTACTGAATCGAGCGCTTTTGGTAAAGAAACATTGGCATGATTGAACATGGCTGCGCCATTTAGAAGAACCTCAAACACAATCACCGCAGCGGCACTGGCACCAAGTAACACGACACACAGCAACTTGAATAACATGGACAAAACGATTTCCAACGGATGAAAACGAGCACCGGTGGTGACATCAATATCGCGATCAGCGTGGTGCACTTTATGCAGCCGCCACAATACAGGAATCTTATGGCTGGCCACGTGCTGAGCGTAAATCAACACATCAAGCAAAATAATCGCTAAGGCAAACTCAATCCATATTGGCAATTCAAGTAAATTAAACAAACCGACTGATTGTTCCGCCGCCCATACTGCGACGCCGACCGCTAAAATAGGTACTAATAAACGCACCACCAAACCGTCTATAACAACCAAAGACAGATTTGTAATCCAGCGGCCAAGCCTCGGCATAACGCGTCGTTTTTTAGGCATGATGGCTTCCAATACCGCCATCAAGGCAAACACGCCAATAAACACCGACATCCTTAAGGCTGGCTCGTTTTCAATAATTGTTTGCATAAATAAATCGAAGTTTGTTAAGCCTGTAATCTACCACACCGAAACGGTCAAAAAATGAGGCCGTCGAATGTACTAAACTCAATATACTCTGACCTTCAACTAGTGTAGACCCGCCAAACAGCAACTAAATTACTGCGCTAGACATTCCACAACGTAGGATTTTGGCTACTCACAAAGAAACCTCTCTGCTATGGTAAAACTATCAACGAGTTACCTCTGTAAAGCCACTACTTAAAGTCACTATTTAGACTCACTATGCCTTCAACAAAGCCTATTTTTATCTCTTGCGTTAAACAGCTTACCTTCAGCCTCCTTTGCGCCCTATTCGCCACCAGCGTACTATTGGCTTCGCCCGCAAGCATTACTGAGTTAACCATAAACTCAAACGAACAACGCCTACCCGGATTAATTTATCAAGCGGCTGGTGACGGCCCACACCCTACCGCCATTTTTTTACATGGTTATCCGGGCAATGAGCGCAGCCTCGATGTTGCCCAGCGCTTGCGGCAGCTGGGTTGGAATACGGTGTACTTTAACTATCGTGGCGCGTGGGGCGCCGAAGGTGAGTTCTCATTTTTAAATTCGGAGGCCGACGTGCAGGCCGTGATTGAGCATCTAAGTCTCAAAGAAAACGCTCAACAACTTCGCATAGATCCAACTCGAATCAGCCTGATTGGCCACAGCATGGGCGGGCACATGGCTATTGCCGGAATTCTCGACAACCCAAAGGTACGTTGCGCTATCGCCTATGACGGCGCGAATATGGGTATCCGCAGCCAAGGTTTATTCGAAAACCCACAAAGTGCTGAACTATGGAAATCTTATAGCGATACCCTATTTATGCTCAATGGCTGGTCGGGAGATAAAGCCATTAAAGAAATACGCGAACATGGTGGCCAATTAGACTTGATTGCGCGCGCCGACCAACTGGGCGATCGAGCGGTTCTATTGATTCCTGCCGACACCGATGTGATTCCTATGGAAGTTCATATTCGACCTCTTTTTGAAGCCTTGAGCAAGAACAAAGGCGCAATCGTGAATTGGCAATTACTGGATGACGATCACAGTTTTTCTAATTCCCGCGAGCAACTTATCGCACACACTTATACTTTTTTGAACTCGCATTGCAGTCAGCCAAGCACGCCAGCAAGTCAGTAAAGCACTTTGCTTATTTCTTAGGATTCGCCTTAGCAGTGTCTCTTGAACTGTGACGGCGAAGCCTTGAGCTGCGTTGCGAGTTGCCGGTTTTATGGTGAGTCGTTCGGCGATGCCGGAATTCTTCGGCTTTCACAAATCGCCACTCGCCTTCGGCTAACTTGCCTAGCCTTAGCTCGCCAACTCGAACCCGTTTTAAGCCAGACACAAATAAACCGACCGCCTCACACATTCGGCGAATTTGACGCTTTTTACCTTCGCGTAAAATAATCTGCAGTTGATCCGGGTTAAGCTGTTTTACCTTGGCACGTTTTAGCGGCTTGCCGTCGAGTTCTAATCCAAATTGCAGACGCTCAATTTGCTCAGCGCTTGCTTCGCCACGAACACGGACTAAGTACTCTTTTTCAAGATCGCTGTGTTCGCCAATCAACTGCTTGGCGATGCGCCCATCTTGGGTTAACACCAATAATCCTTGGGAGTCGATATCTAACCGGCCTGCTGGCGCTAGGCCTTCAAAGTGCTCGGCTTTTAGCCGAATTGAGGTCTTATCTAATTCGGAGTGCGCGTCTTGAGTAATCAGGCGCACCGCGGGCACATAATTGTCTTCGGCTTGCCCTGACACATAACCAACTGGCTTATTGATCATGATGGTCACTCGGTCTTCTTGCTGCGCTTTGGCTTTAGAATTAAGCTCTACTTTTGCCTCGGGCGAGACTTTAGTTCCGAGCGTATCAATCACATTGCCATCGACGATGACCCAACCCTTTTCAATTAATTTGTCGGCTTCTCGACGCGAACATAAACCGCGCTGCGACATCAACTTCGATAAACGAATTAGCTCTGTCGGTGATGATTCACTTTCACTCACGACTTAGCCAATTTCTCTGCCAAGCCAATATAGCTGGCGGGCGTCATCGCCTTAAGATTACGTTTCACCGTATCAGGCACATCAAGCGAATCAACGAATTCGATCAAGGCTGCTTGATCAATCCCGTCTTTGCCGCGTGTTAATGCTTTGAGTTTTTCATACGGTTCGGGAATATCATAACGGCGCATCACGGTTTGGATCGCCTCGCCTAACACCGCCCAATTGGCATCCAAATCTGCCGCGATTTGCGCTTCATTGATGGCTAATTTACTTATCCCCTTGAGCGTGGCCGAACAGGCTAAGACCGTATAACCAAAAGCCACGCCAATGTTACGTTGCACGGTTGAGTCGGTTAAATCACGCTGCCAACGGCTGATCGGCAATTTTGCCGCTAGATGATCGAGCAAGGCATTGGCCAAACCCAGATTGCCTTCGGAATTTTCGAAATCGATGGGGTTGACCTTGTGCGGCATGGTCGAAGAACCGACTTCGCCCGCCACCACTTTTTGCTTAAAGTAGCCGATGGAAATATAGCTCCAGATATCGCGGTCGAAATCCAACAAAATGGTGTTAAACCGCGCGATGGCATGAAACAACTCAGCCATGTAATCGTGCGGTTCAATTTGCGTGGTTAGCGGATTCCAATTCAACCCCAGTGATTCGACAAAACGCTGCGAGAATGCGGGCCAATCAACTTCTGGATACGCGGCAACATGCGCATTGTAGTTGCCCGTCGCGCCATTGATTTTGCCCAGCACCTTAACCTCTTGAATACGACTTAGCTGCCCTTCTAGACGAGCCACCACATTACGCAGCTCCTTGCCTAAGGTGGTTGGCGATGCTGGTTGCCCGTGCGTGCGCGCCAACATGCTGATAGCACTGGACTGATCCGCTAAAGCGCTGATGGCGTCAATAATCTTCTGGAACGACGGCACAATAACCTGTTGGCGGCCCTCCTCGAGCATAAGAGCATACGAAAGATTATTGATGTCTTCCGAGGTACACGCGAAGTGAAAAAACTCACTGACATCATTGACCTCGCTCAATTGAGCCGTGGCTTCCTTAAGAAAATACTCTACGGCCTTTACATCGTGATTGGTGGTGGCCTCAATGGCTTTTACCCGCTCAGCATCATCAAGCGAAAACTCAGAGATAATGTTGTCTAAGGCTTCATTGGTGTTGTTTGAAAATTTAGGCACTTCGGCAATCGCAGATTCCGCCGCCAGCGCTTGTAACCAGCGAACTTCAACTAAACTGCGGTACTTGATTAAGCCAAACTCGGAGAATATAGGCCGCAGAGAGGCTACTTTCGATGCATAACGCCCATCCAATGGGGTCAACGCCGTAGTGCTATCCAATTCGATTAAAGACATGTTAAACCCGGCGCTAGGAGATCGCCATAATTCGGATAATTTCGGGGCGTGATGTTACCATAGTTAGCCTATACTCTAGCGCCAGCACTTTCAAAAATAGCGCCAGCTCTATAAAAAAGCCCTAAAACCCTTCGCATGAAGTCGATTCAATTTTATGTCTTTTCAATGGTCTGACTACTCTCTGGACGAACTACGCAGCCATGCTACTCAGGTATTTCGCCAAGGTGGCGGCTCGCGGCCCGATGTGATGTTGATCGAATTCAATGGCCACAAAGCGGTGCTTAAAGATCAAGCAGGCGCCGATAAATGGTTTGCGCTTTTGGTTGGCCCAATTCTCAACTGGCGCGAGACTAAAGCACTAAAACACTTGCACGAGGTTCAATACGTACCCCAATTGCTGCACACGCCGAGCACTCGCTCGTTTTTAATGAGCTATCACGAGTCCGAGCAAATCAGCCATTTGCAACATATTTCACCAGACTGGCCTGTTTTTTTTGAACGCCTAGAGTCCGCTATTCAAGCAGTGCATCGCGCCGGTGTTGCTCACAACGATCTACGCAACCCCAGCAACACGCTGGTCACACCTCAAGGCGAACCTGTCTTGGTTGATCTGGTAGCCTGTTTTTGCCGCGGGCGGGCATGGAATTGGCCGAATCACTGGTTGTTCACCAAGTTCGCTCAAGTGGATTTGTCGGCCTTGACCAAACTCAAAACGCGATTTGCACCGCAGCTATTACACGAGTCAGACATACAGGCTGAGCAAATTGCCGGTAAAACGGGCATGGCAATTAAAGGCTTAGGGCAAAAAATTCGACGTCTTTCTCGGCGGCTATTTACCGATCAACAAAAGTAGCCTGTCCCAAAAATAGTGATCGACTAACATGACGGCAAACAAATACATCAAATATTTGATTGAGTAGAAAAATGTCGTGCGCGAAAGCTCATCGGAATACGAGTTGTAGAGCTTATACACATAGAACATAAAGCGTGCGTTCAAATAGATTGCGCCCGCCAAATAAATGCCACCAAACATATGGATACTGAACGGCATTAAAGTCACCGCCACCAAGATATAGGTGTAGAGCAAAATTTGCAGGCGAGTAAATTCTTCGCCATGCGTGACCGGCAGCATAGGCACGCCAGCCTCGGCGTACTCATCGCGGCGATACAACGCCAGCGCCCAAAAATGGGGCGGTGTCCAAGCGAAGATAATCAAGAATAATAAACAACCCTCGGCCGTGATCGCATTGGTCATCGCAACCCAACCAAGCAAAGGTGGCGCAGCGCCAGCCGCCCCACCAATAACGATATTCTGTGGCGTCGCCGGTTTTAAAAATACGGTGTAGATTACGCCGTAACCTACCATCGAGATAAAGGTTAACAGAGCCGTCAACTCATTAACCCAGCGCAACAATACAAACATGCCTGCAACGCAAAGAAGAATGGCAAACACGACCGCTTGCCAGAGTTGCAGGCCGCCAGTCGCTAAGGGGCGATTTTGCGTGCGAGCCATAATCGCGTCTGCGCGCATATCGATGATCTGATTCATTACCGCGCCCGACGACGCCGCCAAGCCAATACCAAAGGATGCCAATAACACCGTCAACCAATTGGGCATTCCGGGTACGGCGAGCAACATGCCTACGAATGCGGTGAACACAATAAGCATTACCACACGAGGCTTTGTCAGATCGTAATACTGACGAATGGCCTGACTGAGTGTTGTAGCCGATGACATTGGTTTAGCCGATCTGTGAGGTTTTCAGAAGGCGTTTAATGTCTTTATTAATGCTCTTGGGCTCAGCCGAAGCGGGATAACTGATAACCAGATTCCCTGCCGGATCAATCACATAAATGCGGTTCATTTGGGCCTCGGCAGGCGCATTATCGAGTTTCAGCACTTGCGCCCATTGCCCATAGGCTGCGGGTTCTACTTCGTATACTTCTACTGGGCTGTACTTAGCACGCAAATCCTCGGCAACCGCATCTTGTAAGCCCGTTTGCATAAACACCGTGCGAATCCGCGTCATGTTTTGGTTTTGCATAAAACGCAGCTGACGAATTTTAAGGATGTTGGCCTCACACGCCTGATCACATGCGCCATTGGCGGTCACTAAAAAGACCCACTGTCGTCGAAAACCATCGAAGTCGACGCCACCTTCTGCGCCTTGCATTTGTAGATTATCAACCACTCGAACGGGCACATAAATATCGCCATAATTATTAAAGCTGCTTGGCTTGTAGAAATAAGCGCCCAACAAAGGAGCGGTAAAAACGATAAAGATCATCACGATTTGTACGCGATTCCAAAACCGTGATTTGTTAGCGGAAGCTTGAGTCTGTTGATTCATTGACGTTCAAGGTAATAGTTAGTCGTGCGACACGCGTAATACGCATGTCGTTTAGGTCGCTGGCGAGGTCATCTTCGGCTTTTACGCAGCACAATAAGACAAGCAATCAAAAAGGCAACCGCCATAGAAAACCACTGAAAAGCATAGGCCTTATGCTTGTTGACCGAAGTGTTATCAATACTTTGCCATACTCGTGTTAAAGCCTTATCGCCCGCGGATTCCGGCGCTAATTCTAACACCAAAGGATAGACGCCTTGTTGTAATTGATCACTTAACAAAGACAAATCAAGATACTGCCAGCGCGCGCCATCATTAACTGGATAATTTTCATCCCACAACGGCGCAGGGCCAGATGCTTTGTTTAAGCGGCCTTCCAAACGAATGTCGTTAAGCGATGTTTTCACCTTGGGTAATACCTCTCGAGTATCACCGGCGGCTAACCAACCGCGATCAACCATCAACAAAAAATCACTATTGTCAGGCTTGAAAGCGGAAAATATTTTATACCCAACTTGGCCATTGAGAACTTGGTTATCCAGGTAAATCACGTTTTGGTCGAGATAGCGCCCTAGAGTGAATACCGGTTTAAATTGATACTCTTGCTCTTGGATAGTACCCAAACTCAGTAAATTAACCGGAGCCGCGGCGCTTTGCCGCTCTCTTTGATCGAGAATGCTTTGCTTCTGACTGGCCCGGTCGAGCTGCCATACACCTAGGCGCAGCATTGCTAAACAAACGACCAGCGCTAGCATCATAAGCAACGGTCGCTTCCATGCCGGCGATTGTGATGCAGCGTATTTAGGATTGTCTGATTGTGGCTTAACTCGATGGCGCTTTGATTGCATTTTCGCGACTCGTTGACGCATTTCGACTACACTGCGCGCACCATAACACAAGACACTAGGGCCGGTTGTTGCGCGTATTTGCTTCGAACCGGTTTGACCCAACAACGATGAGCAAAATAATTATTATTGTGATGATGATCGCTATGATTGGCGCCTTGGGCGTCGGTTTGTATCATCTATTGAAGACTCCCGACGAACATGACAAAGGCGATAAAGTAGTCAGAGCATTGACCTGGCGAATCGGCATCTGGGTTGTCTTGCTCGTCTTTATTGTGCTGTCGATGAAGTTAGGCTGGATAAAACCATCCAATTCAGTTGACCCACGAAACTTCAACAAAGAACAGCAAGAGCGAATTGACCAACAACAACCGACAGATTCGCAGTAAGCACACCTGCTAGCATCATAAAAAAGCCCGGCTGATGAACATCAACCGGGCTTTTTACTGTGTGTTTAGCTTCTTTGTTTATCTAAATTGTCGCTCTATAAAATATAGACAAAGATAAATAGGCCAACCCATACCGTATCAACAAAGTGCCAATACCAAGCTCCGGCCTCAAATGCGAAATGTTTTTCAGCGGTAAAGTGGCCCTTAATGCAGCGAAGTAATACGACGAGCAATATAAACGCGCCTAGGCATACGTGGAAACCGTGGAAGCCAGTTAACATAAAAAAGGTGGAACCATAGACACCGGTGCCAAGCGTCAATCCAAGTTGTTGATAAGCTTCGATGTACTCTTCGGCTTGTAAGAACAAGAAGATAAAACCAAGAATTACCGTTACCGCTAACCAGAAAATCAGGGCGCCGCGCTTGTTGTCACGGAGCGCATGGTGAGCAATCGTCAAGGTAACACTCGACGTCAAAAGGATAATCGTATTCCAAAGCGGTAAATGCCATGGGTCAATAATTGCGTACTGAGTACCCTCCTCAATTGCCGTTGCGCCTGGTGCCGCACCGGCAAGCAGTTCAGCGCCTTTGGGCCCCGCCGACGGCCATGTGGCTTCAAAGCCCGGCCATAAAATCTCGGTTTCGGCTAACCAAGGTAACGCCAACACACGTATGTAATACAATGCCCCAAAGAACGCCGCAAAGAACATGACTTCCGAGAAGATAAACCAAGCCATCCCCATGCGAAACGACTTATCAACGTCTAAATTGTAAATCGGGCTCTCCATGATGACTTTGCGGAACCAAATGAACAACATAACGGCCATAAACGCAAAACCGAACATCATCAAATTGGGCGCAAAGGCATAACCATTTAAAAAACTGGCGCCTCCCAGAGCGATGCAAAACAACGCGATGGATGCTAAAAACGGATAGGCGCTGCCCTCTGGAATAAAATAACGGTCTGGAGAATGTGAACCCATGGTAGTGGCCTCTTTCTAAACTCTGGTTAGAGTTAATTTGTTTTTCTGTGTTTAATTGTAACTCAAGCCAGTCGGCGGTAAAAACCTAATCGCCGCTGGCCGCGTATTTTGCGTTGTCAAAAAAGGTGTACGACAAGGTTAGCTCTTGCACATCGCTTGGCATCTGCGAATCAAGCATAAAACGCACTACCATCTCTTGTTCCTCGCCGGGCTGCATTAATTGCTCTGTAAAACAAAAGCACTCAGTTTTTTTAAAGTGGAATCCGGCTCTGGGCGGCGTGACATTAAAGGTTGCCATTCCTGTAATCGGCCGATTTGATACGTTCTTAACGTAAAACTTGGCTTCTTGAACCTCACCAATTTTAATGTCCATGGAACGAGTTACCGGCTTAAATTCCCATGGTAAATTGGTGCTCGCGTGTGACGTAAACGACACCGCGACCTCTCTATTTAACTGAGCTGCGTTCTGCGCAACCGATTCTTGAATGATGTCGGTCTTACCGCCAAAACCCGTTACCCGGCAAAAAGCCTCATATAGTGGCACCAATGCATAGCCAAAACCGAACATGACTCCACAAATAATGACAAGTTTAACGACCAAATTGGCTTGAGCAGACACGGCAACCTCTAGCGACGTATAAAAAACGACATCACAAACAATAGCACTGGAATCAACGCGATCATCAAAGCCAAACGCGCGTTGCTTTTCTTTTTATACTCTTGCGGCTGCTGTTCTGTTTGATTTTGGCTCATCGCGCTCACGATGTTGTTTGTCTATAAAACGATGATACTTTACTAAATCAGCGTTTCGACAAACGCCTTACAGTAGAGCAAGACGTTTGTGAGACCTAAATTCAATTTCTACTTTTTGGCTAAGCCATTATTTAACGACTGGTGGATCATCAAACGTATGGAATGGTGCTGGGCTTGGCACTGTCCACTCAAGGCCTTCAGGATTTTCCCAGACTTCCGCGGTTGCTTTCTTGCCGCCGCGAACCGTCGCGATAACAATGTAAACAAACAGCAGTTGAGAAATGCCTAAACCAAAGGCACCAACGGATGACCATTGGTTGAACTCAGTAAACTGAACTGGGTAATCGGCGTAACGACGCGGCATGCCCGCAAGGCCCAAGAAGTGTTGCGGGAAGAACGTGACGTTAAAGAAAATCGCCGTCAACCAGAAGTGAATTTTACCCAAGCTCTCGTTGTACATATGGCCTGTCCATTTAGGAAGCCAAAAGTAGGCACCGCCCATCATCGCCATCACCGCACCAGAAAAAAGCACATAGTGGAAGTGAGCGACGACAAAATAGGTATCGTGATACTGAAAATCCGCTGGCGTGATCGCCAGCATCAAACCAGAGAGACCGCCCATCGTGAATAAAAACACCACGCCAATTGCATACAACATTGGGGTTTCAAAGGTCATCGAACCACGCCACATCGTCGTAACCCAGTTAAACACCTTTACGCCAGTGGGCACTGAGATCAGCATCGTGGCGTACATAAAGAACAACTCGCCTTGCAGCGGCATACCCACGGTAAACATGTGGTGTGCCCAAACAATGAACGACAGAAACGCAATCGCCGCGGTCGCGAACACCATTGAGCTATAGCCAAACAAGGGTTTACGCGCGAACGTTGGGATAATGTGCGAGATAATACCGAAGGCTGGCAAAATCATGATGTACACCTCTGGATGCCCAAAAAACCAGAAGATGTGTTGATATAAAACAGGGTCACCGCCGCCAGCCGGGTCAAAAAATGCGGTACCAAAATGGCGATCCGTTAGCAACATGGTTACGGCGCCTGCAAATACCGGCATTACCGCAATCAGCAAGAACGCGGTGATCAACCATGTCCATACGAACATCGGCATTTTCATCAGCGTCATGCCCGGCGCGCGCATGTTCAATACAGTCACGATCACGTTGATCGCGCCCATGATGGATGAAATACCCATCATGTGAATCGCGACAATCGCCATATCAACACTCATCCCACCTTGTATGGTGAGCGGCGCGTAAAGCGTCCAACCCGCGGCCGGTGCGCCACCGGGAACGAAGAAACTGGACAATAAAATGGTGAAGGCAAATGGAAGAATCCAGAAGCTCCAGTTATTCATGCGCGGTAATGCCATGTCTGGAGCGCCAACCATTAGCGGCAACATCCAATTGGCGAAGCCAACAAAGCCCGGCATAACCGCGCCAAATACCATAATCAGCGCGTGCACTGTGGTCATTTGGTTAAAGAAATGCGGGTCAACAAATTGGAGTCCCGGCTGAAATAACTCAGCACGAATTACCAAGGCCATTGCGCCACCCAAAAACAGCATGGTGAGCGAGAAGATTAGGTATAAGGTTCCGATGTCCTTATGGTTGGTCGACATAAACCAACGCTGGAAGAACGGAGGCTTATGGTCGTGATGATCGTGATCGTGCGAATCAACAGCTGCAGCGTTTGCCATGAGATTTCTCCTGAACTTCTAAATTAGTTACGTAGAGCAGCGACATCAGCAGGCGAGACTAAGTCGCCAGTGTCGTTGCCATATGAGTTACGTTGATAGGTTACCGCAGCGGCGATTTGCTCGTCTGTTAACTGACTGCCAAACGCGGCCATGGCGGTGCCCGATTTACCATTTAAAACAATATCAATGTGCGCTTCCACAGGGCCAGTAGCCACTGCACTGTCAGCAATTGCGGGGAATAAGCCTCCGCCACCACCTTTGCCGTCTTGACCATGGCAAGCAATGCACGTTGTCACTGCTTTTTCGCCTTCGGCCATAGCGGCTTCCATTGTCCACTCAGCGTCGCTGGCCTGAGCTGCGGGCACAATGGCATCTAATACTGGAGTCGCTTGTTCAGCTGGGGAATCGACTGCGGCTTGCTCGGAAGCCTCGGCCCTCTCATTCGTGTCAATTTCTGACTCATCAGCGATACCCGAAGCGTCAAAAGTACCACCAGCGGCAACCCAAGCATCGAATTCATCGCCTGAGACGACTTTAACTACGATCGGCATAAAAGCATGGTCTTTACCGCAAAGCTCTGCGCATTGGCCTCGATAAATGCCCTCTTTGCCCTCATCGACATTAAACCAAAGTTCATTGATATAACCCGGAATAGCGTCTTTCTTGGTGCCAAAAGCAGGAACCCACCACGCGTGGATTACGTCATTTGCTGTAATCAGAGCACGCACCTTGCGGCCTGATGGCACAACCAACATGTTGTCAGTCTCTAGAAGATAGTTCTCCCCAAGAGGCTGGGCAGTGTCTTTATTGAACTGGTCAATTTGCTCGCGCGGCGTCGCTAAGGTACTGTAAAAGTTGATATCGCTATCGAGGTATTCATAACCCCACTTCCATTGATAGCCGGTGATCTTAATCGTTAAATCAGATTTGGTTGTATCTTCCATCTTAATTAACACTTGTGTGGCAGGAATGGCCATAACCACAAGGATGATGAATGGGATTACCGTCCAAATAATTTCGACTGACGTGCTGTGGCTGAACTGAGATGCTTCGTAATTTTTGCTTTTGCGGTGTTTGAAAATGGAATAGAACATTACTCCGAATACACCGACAAAAATAACAACGCAAATCCAAAAAATCAGCATGTGCAGGCCAAAAATATCGCGCGCCGTTTGTGTGACTGGATCTTGCAAGTTAAGACGATATTCAGCTTGAGCAGCGCCAGACATCAGCAGCAAGCCCAAACCGCACACTAAATTAGTGAAGGAAGACGTCAATTTAGCACGAGAAAAAACAGGTCGAGATAACAACATATCTACAAAAACCCCAGTTAAGATCATTTTAATAAACCATGTATTTCAACAACTTGAAGCGCACACAGCACTAAACAGGAAACCATGATTGAATACGTGGAGTGTAGCAAAATTGACCACACTTCAATTCACCGATGTGAAGCTCCGACCGCCTATCAAAAGGTTGGCGAAAGACACAACCAGAGAGGCTTTGCGAAGGCGTCCGCAACTTACCACAGGCACTCATTCGCATCAACAAAATCACACGCAATCTCGAACTCAGAAGCTCACAAATTGACCCGAAAAGGGAGGCAAGTCGCATTGGCCGTGGGCGTCCAAAGCGAGCAAAAGGTATTTGTTATATAATCTCTTGCCGGCTCGGTTCAAAACCACAGCGGCCAACACTGCAACCAACAGAAACCCAAGGAAGGGCAGCAAATGAAAATCACTTATCCATCCATTACCAAAGGCAACCCTGTATATATGAAAAGCAACTTTTGGGAGCTCACCGCAAACGCCCTCGACTGGCTAATGCCCGCGCAGTGTTCAGCCTGTCAAGCGCGCAAAACGCCGAAGGGCTTAGCTTTGTGCAACAACTGTTTAAACGAAGTAAAACACAGAGCATCCTATTGCCAACAATGCGGTTGTGATTTTATCGCAAATTTCGACCATTGCGGCCGCTGCCTTAGCAAGCCACCTCATCACGATGAATGCGTCAGCCCCTTTATCTTCAGCGGCACAATGCAAGAGCTTATTTGGCGTTTTAAGTATGCGGGCCAGTACCCACTAGCGCGGGTACTGGCTGGCATGTTTGCTGCTGAAATAGATATCGAGAATCGGCCTGAGGCCATTGTCGCAACCCCCATCCACCGATCCAAACTAAGAGAAAGAGGCTATAACCAATCCTATCTGCTCGCCAAACACCTAGCACGACTGCTTGATATTCCCCTACTAACAAACGCTATCGTCAAACCCAAAGCAACCCAAGCTCAAGCAAAACTCAGCATGAAAGCGCGGCAAACTAACCTTAGAGGTAGCTTCGCTGTCACTCAAAAGATCACCCAAAAACACATTGCCATAGTCGATGACGTAATCACCACCGGGGCCACCATGAATGAAATCAGTAAAACTCTCAAAAAAAACGGTGTAGACTATGTACAAGCTTGGGGGCTTGCCTACAGACCAGAACTCATCGACTAACCCACTCGGTGATTGGCGTGGGAAGAGCAATAAACGGCCTCAGGCTCAGAGCTAACCCCTACGCAAAAATAATAAAACCATGCCAAAGCCGCAAAGCAAACCCAACCCGGCGGATTTAATCGCGATAGCGAATCCCAATTTAGCCAAGAAACTAGAGGCCGACCAAAATCACAACAAAGAGCAGGCTGAAATGCAGAAAACTGCAGCGCATGCCAGCTTCAATCAAGATATTTGGAAAGCCGTTTTAGTATTGAACATCATGAGATACGTTGTTGCGATGACGTTGATCATGCTGACCATTATTCATCTAGCCGACAACTTACCCACAATTTTTGAAACACTGAACAACCGGACGCTATTTATTGCCAGCATTATTGTGTTAGTAATTTCCGCTGTCGCATTCACAATAACAACCAAGTTCCGCTTGCTGCCATTAAGTCAAATCCTCGTTGCACAATTTAGTATCGACCTGATTATCACAGGGCTACTCACTTATTCTACCGGCGGGCTAAGTAGCAGCTTTACATGGCTGTTTTTTATTATCGTCGCAACCGGTAGTGTCGTTTTAAAAAGAAAACAGGCTCTAGGCCTAGCATCAGCAGCGATTTTAATTATGCTGTACGAATACATCTATACGCTTCTTGCTGCAGGAACAGCCGCAGAAACAATGGATTTTGTCATTTATTCCTTAGTATTGATGGGGCTAGCAATATTAATCTCAGCGCTCGCTCAGCGATTAAGAAATATCGATTTGCAAACCTATGCGTTAGGGGGAGAATCCATCGAGGACTACTTGTTGCGAGAAGAAAAAACGGCCCTAAAATCAGCTCTTATTGCCACTGGTGGCAATAAGACCGAAGCAGCTAAGTTGGTGGGCATGACCTTTAGATCATTTAGATATAAGGTCTCGAAGTATGAAATTAGCTAGCCCCTACTTCCTATTTCGACCGAGTAATCCTGAATGCAAAAAGTAGATATTCTTGGGCTCAACTATGCCGTAACAGATTATCAAGGCGCCACCGATTTTATTATTGATCGAGCTGTGAAACGAAAGTCGACCTCTGTTTTTGCTCTACCAGTTCATGGCGTAGTGGAAGCCAAACGCTCAAAAACATTTAAGCAAGCAACTGACAGTGCAGATTTAATTGTGCCAGACGGCCAGCCAATACGATGGTTAATGAATTGGTGGTACGACTGCAATCTAAAAGACAGAGTCTA
>CALAKU010000008.1 GCA_937922925.1 uncultured Arenicella sp.
CGCTAGGAGTACCGCGTATGGTGCAAGATTTACCTGCCGGTGGGCAACGGCTATTACAACCCGTCACCGGTTATAGCGCCGTTATCGTGAGCGGCAAAGTCGTAATCGCCAACGACGAGGTTCAAGATGCGAGGCCAGGGAGGCTTGTGCGAGCAGGGTGAGGTTTGTCGTTTTGATGGTGATCGATTGGATCCTGAATCAAGTTCAGGATGACCAAGTTGAATAAAACGCCAGTCATCCTGAACTTGATTCAGGATCATTTTACTTTCGTTCCTTAAGTCAGCGTCCTAACTCCATTCTCCCCACCAAGCAGCAGCACATCCGCGCCACGTTGAGCAAATAAGCCATTGGTTACAACACCGGCTATGTGATTGATCTTGCTCTCCAACTCGATGGGGTTTTCAATGGCCATGTCATGCACATCGACAATCACATTGCCGTTGTCGGTGACCACGCCATCTCGAAGAATTGGATTGCCTCCGAGCTTAACCAACTGCCGGGCGACATAAGATTTAGCCATGGGAATCACTTCGATTGGCAAAGGGAATGCCCCCAACACCGGCACCAATTTCGAGTCGTCGGCGATGCAGATAAATTTATCGCTGGCGGCAGCGACAATCTTTTCCCTGGTTAGTGCTGCGCCGCCGCCTTTAATCAAATGCAAATGCTCGGTGGATTCGTCTGCGCCATCAACGTAGATAGGTAAGTCGCCCACTTGATCTAACTCCATCACTTTGATGCCGTGCCCTCTAAGCCGTTCTGCAGAGGCTTCGGAGCTGGCAACAGCGCCGTCGATGCGGCCTTTGATTTTGGCTAACTCGTCAATAAATAGGTTGGCTGTTGAACCGGTGCCAACGCCAATAACCCAATCCCATTCGATGTATTCGATGGCGGCTTCGGCGACTAATTGTTTCGCTTGTGCTGGAGTCATAATGGTTTTGCTCTTTCGTTTTCTCTTTGAGGCGTATTGTGGCTAAACGCTTAGTGTTCTTAACTTCGTATAGTCCAACTGTTTAGGTTTTGCGATATCGAACGTAATCGAATTCTGGGCTAACGCCGCGAATTTGCTCGCGGCTAACTTCTTTAAAGTCCAAGCTGGAAAAATTGGGGAAGTACGTGTCGGCAACCGGGGCATCAAACACTTCGGTGAGTTCGAGCGTGGTGGCATAGGCCAAAAACAGTCGATAGATTTCGCCACCGCCAATCACAAATACTTTTTCGTCCGAGCTTTCTTCAGCGATTATTATGGCTTTTTCGACCGTATGGGCGGTGCTCACATCTTCATGCTGCCAATCGCGATTACCGGTTAACACAATATTGGTGCGCCCGGGCAGCGCTTTGCCGATAGAGTCAAATGTTTTGCGGCCCATGATGATGGGCCAACCTAAGGTCATGGCCTTGAAGCGAGGTAAATCGCCGGGCAAGTGCCACAATAACTGGTTGTTGTGGCCCATCTCACCGTTCTCGCCAATCGCGGCCACCAATATTATTTCCATCAAAACACTGTTCTTAAGTTCTATTGAGTGATTGTAGCAATGTTTTGGGTATCGAACGTAGCCTCAGCGTTTGCTTTTTGAAGCGATTTACCTGTTGTCAGGCATCTGCACATTTATAATTTGTTTTTAATCTTATCGAGCTTGTTGATTAATTGTGGTTTATTGATCAACGGGTATGAGGTAGCAGGGCGTTTGCAGCAAAGTTTTTGCGAGCGTTGGACAACTTCGATCACCGAGATGTTATCACCTGATATGACCATACGCAGCGCCGTCTTTATTCAGTTTTGTCTTTTTGTGTCGCTGCAAACCTTAGGAATAACGACAGCCACTGCCAACCCTCCCAATACCCAACAGGGCATTCCTGGCACTTTGATTAATGGCCCGTTTGATCCAGACATGGGTCGTCTAGCCAACATTCAATTTTTGGGTGGTTACGTCATCACCATTCCCGAAACGCCAGGCAGTGAGCAGGGCGATCATCTGCTGACGCGCGCCTGGGATATGAGAAATTTATTCCAACCTACTCGGGTCACGCCAAACAACCCGAATACAAATGGCGGTGATTTTGGTCAAACCGGCGATCCGTTTCTGGCGCACGGTACTATTGCGCGAGGCAATGAAGTATTTATTGGCGGCAATCAAGCCAACAGTAATGACGGCGGGCCTTCCTACGATACGTTCGATACCATCCGTTTGGAAGACAACGGCACGCTCACTCATACGCGCTGGTCTGGGCCTACTGCCCCGGCTTTGGTCGACCGACAAGGAAACCCGGTATTTAACAATCAAGGCGGCCGCGAATTTGCGGCTTGGTACACCAAAGGCTCTTTGATGCGCCCTTGGTCGGTGTCGGATAACTGGTCTTACAACACCTCTCCGAATATCGCTAGGCTCACGCTGCGTAACGTTTTGATGGCGGAGTGGGACGTGGTGGCTGAAACCGGAGTGGCCGGTTTTGGTAACTTTATGGGCAATCTACTTATTTACGCATCAGATCAGCGAGCCAATGGCGTGGCGGTTTACGATGCTACCGACATTGTTGTTGACGCGGCCACCGGCGAATCGCGGCCTAGATTGTTAGACGTCATTAACGTCTCCGCCAACCAAGGCGGTTTAGGTGGCTATTGGTCGGAGATCAGCGGACATTATCTCGTGATCGGCCGCCAAGAGGATTCAGCCAATCCGAATTCGTTTAGCGGCGTTCAAGTGGTGGACTTCTCCAACCCGAATGACCTCAAACTGCAATGCCAAGCTGAGTTAAGTAATCCCGAAGGCCATAAAGGTTATTTTCTCGGTGCCTCGCCACGCTATGTTGGTTTGCAGGACAACTTTGCCTTTATGGATAACTTCAAACTGAACATTGAGAACTGCGAAGTAGAGGCGCGAATGGATACCTCGAATGGCCAGCGCACCAGTGGGTTTAGCGAATGCTTACCCGCTTACGTGGATGATTGCCCAAAGCTTGTCGCACAAACGGGCGAGTACGCGAGGCCCATCGGCAATTTGTTGTTTACCGGCGGTTTTCCAATTCAAGCAAATGTCGATGGCTTAAGTATTTGGGCGCACCAGTCGGCGCCCGATACTCGCCCTCCAGCGATTGCCTATCACATCCCTCAGGCGAACCGAACCAACTATCCGGTGAACGCGCCGCTGAGTTTTTCGATTCCTGAAACTCTTAAAATTGAAACTCTGATCACCAGTGAAACGCGCCGCCCGGGGCAAGTTGATTCAATCACGGTGACCGAAGTGGGCGGCAGTGCGATTCCCATCGACTATGTCTTATCGCATCAAGGAATGCTAACGCTGGACCCCATTAATCTTCTCAAGCAAAACACGACGTACGAAGTAAGTTTTACCAGTGCCATTCAAGACGCGGTTGGTAATGCAATGGTGCCGTATACGTTTCGTTTCTCAACTGGCGATCAAGTGCAAGGTGGTGGGTCAAGTGAGCCTGCGGTGATTCAGTCGGTATTGCTCAACCCCGGTAACACGGTTGAGACCGATCAGCCGGTGACCGTTACCGTTGTGTCGAGTAACGCAACTGAGTATCAGATTACCTTAGACGGCGAGGCATCGGCTTATAGTGCCTCAGCAAGCCGGAGTTTTACGTTTAGTGAACCCGGCCAATATTTCGTAAACACACAAGCGCGGAATAGCGATGGCGAATCAGCCACTCAGCGCGTTGCCATTACCGTGGTAAACCCGAACCAAGCGCGTGCCCCGGGTCGCAATTCATCCGCGTTGGCGTGCGATGCCGAGCGAGATCGAGTCTGGGTAACGAACCCGGATAATGGCAGCGTGGCGGTGGTAGCAGGCAATTCTCTGTCAAAGCTTGACGAGCTTTATGGGCCAATCGACCCGAAAAGCGCCGCCGTTGTGGGAGACGAAGTTTGGGTGACTTCCAAAGGCAGTGATCAAATTTATATTTACGACGCGCAAACTCGGCAACGACTGAGCCAAATTTCTACTGGCTTTGGAACCGCACCAACGCATCTGCTTGCAAGCGCAGATGGTAATTACGTTTACGTTACTTTGTATGGCAGTGGTGAAGTTGTTCGCTATTCGGTGTTTAACCCGAGCTCAAACCCAGACATCATTAAATTGGCGCCAACTGTGCAGGCCATGGCCCTAAGCCCTAACGGCGATCAGCTATTGGTAACGCGGCTTATCTCGCCAGAGCATTGGGGCGAAGTGTTTCAGATCGATACTAGCAGTTGGTCTTTACTGCATCGCTACGAACTCGAGAAGCACACCGTCAACGACAGCCTAAGCGAAGGCCGAGGCAAGCCAAATTATTTAACCTCAGTCATCGTTAATGGCAAAGGTAATCGAGCTTATGTGGTGGGTAAAAAAGACAATATCGACCGAGGTTTGTTGGCAGGTTTAAATGAAGACTTAGACGACGACAACGCGGTTCGCACCATCGGTATGGTGTTGGATATTCAAAACCGAGTCGAACTTAAAGACCAGCGTATTGATTTCGACAATACCAGCTCCTTATCGGCTTTGGCCATGAGTGCCGACAGTCAATATTTGTTTGTAGCCCAACAAGGTAAAAACAGTGTGCTGGCACTACAGGTAGGCAGCGATGATCGCTTTACCGGCGTCACACACAGCTATCAAACTGGGCTGGCACCGCAAGGGCTTTGTCTGGATTCGTTTGATAACACTTTGTACGTTAAAAACTTTACTGATCGCACACTCACTCAATTTGATTTGAGCGGTGGCTTTGCCAGCCCCGCCCGGCGAGATGTGCAAACGGTGGCCAATGAGGTGTTGAGCAATTCGGAATTGGCCGGACTGCAATTATTCTATAATGCCTTCGCTGGGCTCACGTCGTCGCAACCCATTGGCAAAATGAGCGCCGAGGGCTACATAAGCTGCGCCAGTTGCCATTTGGACGGTGGCGAAGACGGCAATAGTTACGACTTTACCGGGCGCGGTGAAGGCCTGCGCAATAACATTTCGCTTAAAGGCCGCAAAGGCTTGCGTTTCGGGCGCGTACATTGGTCGGCCAACTTTGATGAAATTCAAGATTTTGAGCACGACATTCGCGATCATTTTCGTGGCCTTGGGTTTATGTCGCAAAGCGATTTCGACTCTAGTAATTCACCACTTGGCAATCCTAAGCGCGGCCTGAGTCAAGACCTCGATAATCTGGCGGCCTACGTCAGCAGCTTGGGTAAGCAATCGTTACCGCGCAGTTTGCAGCGCACCAGCTTTGGGCAGTTTTCAAACGCGGCCTTGCAAGGTCAGCAAGTGTTTAGGCAGCAAGGTTGCCAGCAATGCCATTCAGGCAGCGCTTTCACTGATGCGCGAACTCATGATGTTGGAACTCTTAGAGCGGCCTCAGGACAACGCTTGGGCGACACCTTATCGGCCATTAAAACGCCGTCGCTGTTGGGCGTATTTGAAACCCCACCGTATTTGCATGATGGCAGCGCCAAAACTTTAGACCAAGTTTTTAATACCGCTGGTGGCACAACCTATCAGTTGGATGACCCCAACACGGTTTGGAACTATAACGGCGAATACGTCACGCAATCAGGCTACTCGTATTTACGCGATGCTCGCGGCATTCGATTAGTCGGCGATGAAGCCAATACCGGGAGCTGGAATTTCTATGCGCTTGGTAGCCCGGGTGCGGGCAAGGTACGTGTGCGTTATGGCTCATCGACGACGGGCGGATCACTGGACGTACTCGTCGACGGCAACGTGGCCGGCACCATATCGCTGGATCGCCTGCCACAAGTTGATAATCAAGATGCCTTATTTACCGAAAGCCGTAGCGTCGATGTGGTGCTGCCAGATGGTGGCTATAACATCGCGTTTCGCTATCGAGGCAACAGCAGCGTTATCTTAGATGAATTTACGGTTTCAAATGCCAGCGACTTAGCCAAAGCTCAACCCCATCTCAGGGTGGCGAATTTGAGCTTGGCGCAGCAAAATAATTTAGTGCGCTATGTGGCTTCCATCGATCAAGTGTCGGCGCCAGCGGATAGTGCGGTTAATATCTTTGACAACGAAACCAGCACCAACCCGCCCGCCGGGCCAGCTCAAGACATGCTGTGTTTTCCAATTCCCACCAAAGCCGGTGGCATGGCCATGATTTGCCTATAAGCTCTGCGGTGCTAGACCGCAACGGGCGCACGAATCGCCGCATCAGGTTGGTAATCAAGCAACTCAAAATCATCAAAGCTAAAGTCGAACAGACTCTTTACTTGAGGATTAATCTTCAAACTTGGTAAGGCTTTTGGCGAGCGTTTTAGTTGCTCTTGAACTTGGTCTTTATGGTTATTGTAAATATGCACGTCCCCAAAGGCGTGCACGAAATCGCCTAAGCCTAGATTGCACACTTGTGCGACCATCATGGTCAATAATGCGTAGCTTGCGATGTTAAACGGTACGCCCAAAAACAAATCGGCACTGCGTTGATACAACTGACAGCTTAGTTTGTTGTCGGGCGAAACATAAAACTGGAATAGGGTATGGCAAGGAGGCAAGCCCGCTTTGGCCATTTCTTCGATTTCGGGTGGGTTCCAAGCTGAGACAATTAAGCGCCGTGAGCTGGGGTTGGTTTTGATTTCATTGACAACCCAGTCCAATTGATCAACGCCTGAAAAGTCGCGCCATTGCTTACCGTAAACCGGGCCAAGCTCGCCCCATTTTTCAGCGAACTTTGGATATTTTTGGATGGACATAATGAACCAATCCAATTTGTCTTCCCATTCGCAGGAATTGGGTTTGATCTGGCCGAGCAAGCCTTCCTGTTTGAGGTAATTTTTAAATGGCCATTCGTTCCAAATACCAACGCCGTTATCGACCAGATACTTGATGTTAGTGTCGCCTCTCACAAACCAAAGCAGTTCGTGAATGATGCCTCGCAAGAAAACTTTTTTGGTGGTCAGTAATGGAAAGCCATCTTCTAAATTACAACGTAATTGCCGCCCAAACACGCTTCGGGTGCCGGTGCCGGTTCGGTCGTCTTTACCAACGCCATTTTGATAAACGTCTTCTAAGAGATCGAGATAGGCTTTCATGATCGTTCGCGTGCGACCGCGCGATAGCCAATGTCGGTGCGAAAAAACATCTCGTCCCAACACAGTTTATCAACGCCTTCATAGGCTTTTTGTTGCGCCTCGCTCACCGAAATGCCTAGGGCTGTTACACAGAGCACGCGCCCGCCACTGGTCACTATGGTGTCGTCCTCAGCCCTATTGCCAACTTGAGTGCCAGCATGAAAGGTTTTGCAATCATCGGTATCGCAGTCGTCCAAGCCACTTATGATATGGCCTTTGGCATACGATTCGGGGTAGCCCCCGGCGGCCAGTACCACGCCGAGTGCGGGGCGTTCATCCCAGCTCGCGTGAGTGCTATTGAGTTGACCGTCCAAGGCAGCTAAACATAAGTCAGCTAAGCTCGATTTCAGACGCATCATAATGGGCTGGGTTTCTGGGTCGCCAAAACGACAATTGTATTCAATTACCTTAGGCTCGCCTTCTGGCGTAATCATCAAACCCGCATACAAGAAACCCACATACGGGTGCCCTTCGGCCTGCATACCCTTCACGGTTGGCATGATGACCTCGCGCATGATTTGCTCATGCATGGCATCAGTCACCACTGGCGCCGGCGAGTAGGCGCCCATGCCTCCGGTATTCGGGCCTAAATCGCCGTTGTCTCGGGCCTTATGATCCTGCGAGCTTGCCATTGGCAGAACGTGTTCGCCATCCACCATGCAAATGAAGCTGGCTTCTTCGCCCGCTAAGAATTCTTCGACCACCACGCGCGCACCGGCATCACCGAACTTATTGTCGATCAACATATCTCGCGCCGCGGTTTGCGCTTCGTCAACACTGTGGGCCACGATCACGCCTTTGCCTGCGGCCAGGCCATCGGCTTTGATCACAATCGGAGCGCCTTGATCGGCGATGTAATCGCAAGCTAGATCGGCGTCGGTAAATACTTCATAGGCGCCAGTTGGAATTTGGTATTTGGCGAGAAAGTCTTTGGTGAACGCTTTAGAGCCCTCTAATTGCGCAGCACCGGCGCTGGGGCCAAAGCATTTTAAACCGGCGTCAGAAAAGGCATCGCTAATGCCTGCTACCAAAGGTGCCTCTGGGCCGATGATTGTGAGATCAATTTCTTCTGCTGTGGCAAAGGCGATTAAGCCTTCGATGTCGTCGGCGCTCACACTGACATTTTGGCATTTAGCTTCCTTGAGTGTGCCGGCATTGCCGGGCGCGACAAACACCTGCTTCACAGAATCGGCTTGCGCGGTTTTCCAAGCAAGGGCGTGTTCGCGGCCCCCACTGCCAACAATTAAAATTTTCATAAAGGCGAATTCGGCCAACTATTAATGGCCGAATTCTAGCGCGCCTTGTCCCAAAAGTCTTGGCGACTCTGCTATAACAACCAGAGTTTGAACGAGGCTTATTCCGGTTCTACTTCGGTCTCGGATTCATCGAGACTTTGTTCTAAACCTTTGGCAAAGTCTTCTAAGCCTTTAAGGAATTCGCCCATTTGTTCTCCGGCCTCTTCAGGCGTCATGTTTTCTACGTCTTGCATGGATTCAATGGCTTTGCCGAGCGAGCCTTCTTTGAGATTTCGTTGGGTTTCGGCACTTATTCTGTCTGCATAGCTTGACCATTTGCGCGCAGTTCGTTCGCTTTGAAAACCCGACACAACGAGAATAAACGCCAGAATTCCAAATACGATTTGCGCGGTTTGAGCCTTGAGTTTATGAACCTCAAGGCTGGCGATGTACATCAAGAATACGCCCCAAAGTGTCTGAATGGCGCCTCCAAGATAGGGTATGACTTGGATGACAGTGGCAATTGGCAATAGCGCGCAAGAGAAGGCTAAGCAACGATAGGCGACCTCGAAGTCTTTATCTGAGCCCATTAGCTTCCAGATGACAAATAAGATGGCGGCTCCGATAAAGCTCCCGATAATCGCGCCAATGGGCAGTAGCACTAATCCAAAGATTGAAAAGCCACCACCAAAGCGATTGAATCCGCCAAGGCCGATCAGGCTCAGTACAAATCCGATCACGGCTGTCGCGAAGGCCATCACCGCTACAAAAATAATTGGGTTGGCTAGGCCGCCGGTTTGCGGCATGGATCGGTAAAAGGCCACTGGGTTGACAATGACTTGCTTGGCCGTCTCGATCACCTGATTAATGTCAAAACCAGAGTTGTTGCTTGGTGTGTGTTGTGTTTCGTCGCTCATGCGTATTCCCCGAATTGATAAAATATTACCCAGAATAATCAACATTTGTGGTTATGCCTATAGCTCATTTGGGTGATATTTTTGGTTTGTGCAATCGCTTGAAGTAGACTGCTTACAATTGAATTGATCTGGAGTGTCGGATGCGAGTTTGCAAATGGGTGATTTTTTCTTCGCTGTTGTTCATCTTAGTGAGTGAAGTTGATGCGGCGGTGGATACTCAGGTAAGCGCGGTCACGGTGTATCGACAAGGAGCGCAAATTACGCGCAGCGCCGACTTAAATCTACAAGCGGGTGAACAGCAAATAGAGTTACTTGGTTTTCCTGCGGATGTGAATATCAACACTATTCGCCTTGAGCTTAGCGATGCCTCGGTAAAGCTTGGCCAAGTGGTACTAAAGTCGGTGCCGCTAAGGGAAGCACCGGATCAAGAAATTCAGCGCTTAGAGCGTGAAATACTGGCTAAAGAAATCGACATTCGAGCGGTTGAAGATCAGAATAAATCCGCCAAGCTCCAGCTTAAGTTTCTAGAGTCGTTAGCGGCTGGTTATGCCAAAGACGCTTGGGCAGGCGCTGCTAATGCCAATGCGGATACAGCCAGTTGGCAGCGCGCATTGACTCTAATGGATACGGGTTCACAAAAGGCCTATAAGACCTTGCGTGACAACGTCGTTTTGTTGGACGAACTAAACAAAGATTTGGATTTACTAAATGAAAAGCTCAATGCGCAAAATAGCCGTTTGAATCTTCGTAAACGCTTACTTGTCTCTTTACAAAGTGATTCCGCTAAATCGGTTTCTCTGAAGGCCAACTATCTGCATTATCAGGCTGGTTGGCAACCGCGTTACGAGGCGAGGCTGGATACTCGAACCAACTCGCTCGTGCTCGCTCAAAAGGCCCAGGTGTGGCAAGCATCACAAGAGCCTTGGCAAAATATCTCTTTAAGTTTGGCATCGAGCCAGCCCTCACAAAGCCTGCAACCACCTGAGTTAAGCAGTGAATTTTATACCCTGGTTGATCCGACTCGGCGTTACGCCGCGCGCGCGCAGTCTAACGATGCTTTAGAAGAAGTGGTCGTGACGGCCAGTAAAGTTGGCTCGCCTCCGACGACATTAGCCGACGCGTTAGAAGAGCCGCCGATTTGGCAAGGTGATTTTTCGCAAACCTTTAGAGTGCCCGGGCGAATCACTGTGAGCAATAATCGCGATCAAGTGCAAAGTTACGATTTGCAGACCTATTCGTTTGACGTGGATTTAGTCACACAAGTAGCGCCCATGTTTGATGAGCAAGCCTATTTGTCCGCGCGCTTTGTTTCGGATAACGAACAACCGATCTATGGCAGCCAAATGCAAGTTTTTGTCGATGGCGTCATGATGGGCACCAGCACCATGCCGACCATCTTGCCCGGCGAGCGAACCGTCTTACCCATGGGGGTAGATCAACAGATTGATGTCAGAGTCGTTGATCAGGGTGGCAAAGGCGGCGAGGGTGGCGTGATTAGTAAATCTAAAAGTAGAAAGGTGAATTTAAAATTCGAAGTCAGCAATCGCCGTGCCGACGATACCCGTTTAGAAGTAAGAGCGATTTACCCTCAATCGCGAGATCGCAGTTTGCGAGTTAAGATTAACGCTGATGCCACTAAACCCAGCATTGAAAATGAAGATGGCAAAGTCGGTGTTATGGTTTGGGAGAAAGTCTTAGCTGGCGGCGCAACTTGGGCTATTGATTATGGCTACTCCATGACGTACCCCGCTGGCAAAAATTTAAATCGACAGTATTGATCTGGCTGAGTTAGATGATCGATATTGTGTTACATACGCCGCAAATTCCGCCGAATACCGGTAATGTGATCCGCTTGATGGCGAACACCGGGTTTCGTTTGCATTTGATTGAGCCTTTGGGATTTAACTTAGAGGTCAAGGCCCTGCGCCGTGCGGGTTTGGATTATCACGATCTGACAAACGTCGAGCGTTATCCTGATTTTTTCGCGTTCAAAGAACACTGCGCTCCACAACGTCTTTTTGCGATCACCACCAAGGGTCAGCGAGCTTATACCGACGTTTCGTTTCAAACAGGGGATGCGCTGGTGTTTGGTTCTGAAACCAGCGGTTTGCCCGAAGACGTAATGCAGAGTTTTGCCATAGACGAGCGACTGCGTATTCCGATGTTGCCGAACAATCGAAGTTTGAATTTGTCTAACTCGGTCGCCATTGTCGCCTACGAAGCTTGGCGGCAATTGAGTTTTGATGGGAGTGTGTAATACCCAATGAGCGCGCACTGCCAGCATGATTGCAACCACACTGACGACCCGATTTTTCGGCGGGTTCTTTGGTTTGCCTTAGTTATTAATGCGGGCATGTTTGTGGTTGAGATCATCGCTGGGCACTTGAGCGACTCGCTTGCCTTACAAGCCGATGCCTTGGATTTTTTCGCCGACGCCGCGAACTATGCGCTCAGCTTATTTGTGTTGGGTAGCGCAGCCTCAGTGCGAGCCAAGGCCTCACTGTTTAAAGCCGCCTGTATGCTGTTCTTTGCCGTATTTGTATTGTCTCAAGTGATCGTGAGTTTTATCAAAGGCAGCAGTCCAGAGCCAGTGACCATGGGGTTTGTTGGAGTGTTGGCTTTGGCGGCCAATGTCTTAGTTGCGTTTTTGCTGTTCCGCTATCGTGACGGTGACTCGAATATGCAGTCGATCTGGTTGTGCAGTCGCAATGATGCCATTGGTAACTTAGCCGTGGTGTGCGCAGCGCTCGGGGTGCTCGGAACCGGCTCAGCTTGGCCCGATTTAGTGGTTGCCATGATCATGGCGGCTCTTGCGTTTACCGCTTCCGTGCGGATTTTCAAATTGGCTCGCCAAGAGCTCATTCAGATCGAAGACTGAGCCAATAGTGAACCAGCTAAGAGCGAGTGCGGCCCAGCTCGATTTTTAGCGAAATACCCGAGAGCAAGATCTCAACTAAGGCCATCAACAAAGAGACTGCTAAAACACAAAGGCTAGTAACGAAAGCGATGCTGGCCGCCATTTGCTGATCAAGCGTGACAGCAAGCATGGAGATAATGCAACACAAAAAGGCCACAACCCCAGCCGCCTGCATGTACTTAATCAACTGAACCCGCAGATGCAAGCTGCGGATTTGCTCAAGGCGGTTGTCTGACCCAGGTTCATCCAAATGTTCATTAAGGCTGCGAATAATCCCGGCCAAGGTTAGATAACGATTGGTGTAGGCTAGAAACAGTAACGAAATTCCCGGAAATAAAAACGCGGGGTCAGTAATGCTGAGCTGCATCATGTTGCGATCTCAAAAAGGTTTCACTACCACTAAAATTACAATGGCGACCATAAAAAGAACTGGCACTTCGTTCATCCACCGAAAGAAAACGTGGCCGTGGTTGATTTGATCATTAGCGAATTTTTTGGTGATCGACGCACACCAAAAATGATAAGCCGACAGTAAGATCACCAGCAAAAATTTAACGTGAAACCAGCCACCGCCAATGCCAAAGCTCACTAACCACAAACCAAAGATCCAAGTGGCGAGCATGGCTGGGGTCATGATGCCTTTAAGGAGCTTGCGTTCCATCACCTTGAAGCGTTCTTTGCCCGCATCGTCTTCGGTCATGGCATGGTAGACAAACAGCCTAGGTAGATAAAACATGGCCGCCATCCAGCAGATGACGGAAATAATGTGTAGCGCTTTAATCCAAAGATACATAAATCATCAAGTATTTGCTTGTATGCGAGCAGTATGCCCATGTCGCATCGTTTTTGCATCAACACTGTTATTGTAGTGATCGTCTTTCACTTGTTTATCATCGCGCTAAACATAGAATATAACAGTGTTATATTTAGCAGTGCGAACGATTAAACGAGTAAACAAAATGAACGCAACCGAACAAAACTTTATCGAGCAAGCAGCTGCGCCTTCATCGCCGCCGCCGGTGCTTCAATCTGCATTGGAATTCAGAGCCGCCATCGATATTGCCCAACTGCCTCTGACGCTTGGCGGCGCATGGGTGCGTTCACAGTTTAGTTTGGCGAATGCACCGACCCGCTCAGAGCCAGTTATGATGTTTCCAGGGTTTGGGACCGACGAGTTAAGTATGAGGCCGCTGGAGCTGTTTCTGCGAAGAAAAGGCTTTGCAACGCACGGTTGGGGTTTGGGTAAAAACCTTGCTGGTAATAATTATCCTCATACTTTAGATGATTTAGACGCGCGATGGGAGCTGGATTTGGCGCAAGACTTTGAGCCAAGCTCATACAAGGGTGAAGGTGGTGTGCCTTACCTGTGCGACCGCGCTATTGAGCAAGTCGAGCAGCGATTTCGCGAGGCCCAACAGCCGTTTGCGCTGGTTGGTTGGAGCTTAGGTGGCTATGTCGCGCGCGAAGTTGCCCGCGCACTGGGGCCTCAGAAAGTGTCCAGAGTGATTACCTTGTGTTCGCCAGTGATCGGCGGCCCTCGGTATACGCGCGCTGTGTCGGTGTTTGAAGCCAAAGGCTTTGACTTAGATTGGATCGAGCGAGCAATCAATAAGCAAAATGAGAAACCTATTGAGCAACCCATCACAATAATTTATAGCAAGAGCGACGGAGTCGTGAACTGGCGCGCCATGATGGATAAAATGAGCCCGAACGTCGAGCATTTTGAACTCAATGTTTCGCACCTTGGCGTGGGCTTTAATCGTAAAGCTTGGAGGCTTGTGTTGAATGCCTTAGAGCAATCTTAGCCTAAACCCGCATCTTAAATAGGGGGCCCTTATTTAGGGTTAAGCCCAATAAGCTGAGCATGCAATAACGCCATAGTTTGGCTTGATACGAGTTTGGCCCAGCATAACGCTGGCTATAAAATCGGCAATCTATGTAATCCATTTTGATCTTTTGTGCATCTAAGTTGTTATTCCTTATCCAATTGATGTGATCAAAATGAATAAAACAACGCTTATTTTGTTTGTCTTAGTATTGTTGCCGAGCTATGTTTTAACGGGCTATGAAGCCAAGGCCTGCGATTACGAGCGAGAGCTCGATGGCAAAGTAGCTTGGCAACCGGGTCAATTAATAGAGATTCAAGCTGGAGCCGGTGATTTACAGATTCAAGGAGATGCAGAATCCAAGCAGCTCAAGTTTATCGCTAGACTTTGCGCGTCTGATAAAAAGATTGGCGAGCAACTTAATGTTGTGGTTGGCGAAGACGACGGCGAACTCAAATTGGTCACGCGCTACCCGGATTCCAAACCGAGTTGGTTTGGCGACAATTATGCGCTGATTGACCTGCGGGTCGAAGTACCTAAGCAAGCCCGGCTGCGGGTTTTTGATTCGAGTGGCGAGGCCTCCGTCGCCAACGTAGCTGCTCTTGTGATGACCGATTCCAGTGGCGAGCTAAGTATCAAACGTATCGATGGCGCTTTGAAGGTGACCGACTCCTCAGGCGAAATGAACTTAAGTGAGATAGGCGGCGCCGTGGTGGTGACGGATAGTTCAGGTGACATAAATATCTCGAATGTTCAAGGCGAAGTTACTATTGAGGTTGACAGTTCAGGAGACATGCACCTTAAAAATGTCAGTGGTAATGTCCTTGTCGAGAAGGACAGCAGTGGCAGTATTCGAGTGGCCAATGTTGGTGGCAACTTCGACGTGCTCGCTGATACCTCGGGCGATATTTCGCATAGCAATGTGGCAGGTAAAGTGAGCCTGCCCAATTAGTTAGGCGTTTAAAAACAGCTTTTCTGATCAGGCAGCGGCGTCCGGTAGATAGTCTTCCAACATCGTATTAAGGCGATCGTGGCCGAATTGCGTTGGGGCGATGCGCTCCTGCGAGCGTTCAATCAAACCGGCATCTCGATGCTGATCGAGTAACATGTCGATGCTCGATATCGATAATCCCGTGCGCTGTTCAAACCACGAGGCACTCACTCCTTGATTTAGCCTTAAGGCATTGAGCATAAATTCGAAGGCCACTTGATCTTGCGCTACCCAATGCTTGCCGCCAAGCTTGCTAATTGATTTAGAGTACTGGCTTGGATTTTTGAGCTTCCATCGACGTTCGATAGCAAGCTTGCCATTTGTGTGATGGCTCACTTTACTGTGCGCGCCGGCACCGATTCCAAGGTAGTCACCAAACTGCCAATAATTCAAATTATGCTTACAAGCTTGGTCTTCTCTCGCATACGCCGACACCTCGTATTGATGGTAGTTGGCGTCTCTAAGGCTGGATTTGATTGCGGTTTGCATCTCCCACAATCGATCATCGTCGGGCAATATAGGTGGTTGCGCGTAAAAAAGCGTGTTTGGCTCAATCGTGAGTTGATAGCAAGATAAGTGCGCAGCTCGCATCTCGATCGCTTGCCTTACGTCTTCTAATGATTGAGCTAATGATTGATCGGGTAAGCCAAACATCAAATCCAAGTTGAAATTATCATAGCCAGCTTGGCACGCTGCGCCCGCCGCTTTTAAGGCATGCTCGGCACCATGTACGCGCCCCAGAGCTTTCAGATGGACATCATTGAAACTTTGAATTCCGATCGATAGGCGGTTAATGCCAGCGTCACGAAAACCAGAGAATTTGTCTGTTTCACTGCTTCCTGGATTAGCCTCAAGCGTGATTTCAATTTCGTCTGAAAAAGACAATCGGTGTTTGAGTTCAGACAAAAGTTGGCTGTACGCGGCCGGGCTGAGTAGAGACGGTGTGCCGCCCCCCACAAATATAGAGACAAGTTCACGCTCTTGAATGGCGGCGCCCATATCATTGAGATCTTGGTCTAGGTCGGTCAATAGATGATTGACGTATCCGGCTTCGTCTATTGAGGCTTTGGGTAAGTGCGAATTGAAATCGCAATACGGGCATTTGCGTTCACACCAAGGAACGTGAATATATAGGCTCAGTGGGATATTCATTCTTCGCTTACCCGTTTCGCAGCGCGTTGTGAGCGTAAAGCACGACGATCCGGTTTGCGACGATCAAAATCAATTCGAGGTTGGCTGTCTAAGACGGTTTTGAGCTTGGCGCGTGCGGCCATCGATTCAGCGGTTTCTTCATAAAGTGTTTGAGCAACTTTGGCTGGGCCGCGTTTCTCGCTTAGCTGTAGTACCCGTACTTCAATGGTGAGAAGCCCTCGTTCAATACTTATGACATCGCCAACGGTGACCAGCGACGCAGGCTTTAATTTTTGCCTACGTGACAAAATTTGGCTGTTTCTCAGGGCTTTGATCGCCAATTGACGCGTTTTGTAAAAACGAGCAGCCCACAACCATTTATCAATTCTCACGCGTTCCAAAATAAAAATAGCTTCAAAAACAGAAGCTTTCGACACCTTTAAACATTAAATATTAAGAAATTTGACCAAATGCCACATTAGCGACATATTTTATCGCTATACTTATCCCTCAGTTGTGAGATTAGCGATTAAATTTCATAATAACTTTTTCGCTAAACCTAAATCGCTAAACCTAACAAGTGACGCGATGGTTGCCGATTTAGATTGAATTTGTCAGTTGCAACTAACTAAGGTTGCTCTAAATCGATAAGCGACAGCTGAATCATAACGAACACGAGCTGCTAGTGCATAACTTAGTATCCAGAAGCTAGTACCCAGCAGTCATAAAACCGGAGTAAACCGGGTCAAATAAGAAGTAAAACAGAGAGACAATGAACGCCCTAGGCAAAAATCTATTCACCGCTTTTTTCGCCATCGGATTGGCGACTGCGCCGCACTTGGCTGCGGGGCAAGAATTTGATCCTGTCGAGCCTGAAGAATCAAAAAGTTCGATATGGTTATCTGGTGATGTGAGCATTGGTGTTTTAAGTTCTGGCGGCGACAACGCTTTTCTTGGTTCCAGTGAAGTGGGCGGTCGCAATTGGAGTATCAGTGCAAAGCTCTTACAAAGCAGCGACGATCAAGTCTTTGGTGTGCCGCAAGACAGCTCTTACTTTAATTTTGATGTAAAAAGACGTTTGCTTGGCAGTAATGAGAAGTCTAATTTAAAGCTGGGTTTTGGATGGCAAGAGCTTGATATCGATTCTCAACTCGACGCCAGTGGCCCAAGAGTTTCATTGTCGGGTCAATACAGCTTATTTAATAGTTTCAAAATTTACGGAGCCACGTCTTACTTTCCTGAATTGGAAGACGACATTTTAAACACCGATTTGAAGGCCTACGAATTTGAAGCAGGTTTGTTATACAAACCCCTGCCTTCGGTTTCATTAAAGGCTGGGTATCGTGTGTTTGAATTAGACGATCTGGATAACTCAGCGGTCGAAGAGCTTGGCTCGAGTTCAGGCTTTTTGCTCGGTACCGACCTAAGCTGGTAGCTCGCAGAGCTGTTCATCTTGCGCATCGCCTTTGCGCCGGTAGTTGGATGACCGGCACCTTGATTACCAGTGTCTTAAAAACACCTGCTTGTTTAGAAATCCTTATCTTCTTTAGGGCATAATCGGCGTATGTACTTATCCTTCGCCGATCTCAATCAGCTCAAGCGCTATCGCCCTAAGCCCAAGCCCGCCGAAGCTCTTTTGCAGGCGGCCGTTGCGATTATTTTGCGCGACACCGATCGAGGCACTGAGTTTTTGATGATGCAGCGAGCGGTAGTCGAGAGCGATCCTTGGTCGGGTCAAATGGCTTTCCCCGGCGGCAAAATCGAACACGATGATGCCAACCCAAAAGCCGCGGCAATGCGCGAGGCGAAAGAAGAAGTTGGGATTGACCTAAATGATTCAGAATTCATAGGCCAGCTCGACGATTTGTATGGTTTGAAGGTCGATGGTATTTTCAGCGTGCACGTTTCTTGCTTTATCTTTAAAACCCAGCCGAATACAACAACGCAGGCAAATTACGAGGTTGCTGATCTCGTCTGGTTACCCTTGGCGTTTCTGGATGACCCTCGAAACGCGCATGATTACCGGCATCCAAGCAACCATGATTTGAGCTTGCCTGCGGTAATGATTAACGCCGACAAGCAACAAATTTTGTGGGGCTTGAGTTTGCGCATGATGGTCATGTTGCACGAAGTCTTAGAGCGGCCAATGCCGGTGTTGAGTGACGCTGGTCATCAGGAACTACGCCAAATAGAAACGCGTGAGCTAAAGCGCGATCAGCTTGATTCTGTCACTCAAAAAATTCTCGCGAGGAACACTTGAGATGGTCGCCGTAAATTCCACTATGCTAGCACTGGGAAGCCCAGCTCCTGAATTTGATTTGCCAAACACACATCAAGATCAGGCTACTGTTCGCCTTAGTGATTTCCAATCCAATCCTGTTCTAGTAATGTTTATTTGCAATCATTGTCCCTTTGTTTTGCATTTGTTTCCGCGCCTGGCTGAGTTAGCTAACCATGCGCAAGACAAAGGCATTAAAGTGGTGGCAATCAGTGCGAACGATGAAGTTGCGTATCCACAAGATGGGCCAGACGCGATGGCCGCTTTTGCTCAACAACATGGCTTTGAATTCCCATATTTATTCGATCAAAGCCAAGCGATAGCAAAGGCATATCAAGCGGCTTGCACGCCTGACTTCTTTTTGTTCGATGCTGAGCATAAATTGCGATACCGTGGCCAAATGGATGGCGCACGGCCGGGTAATAGTGTGCTTGTGGACGGCCGTGATCTGCAAGCTGCGATCGACGCTTTGCTCAATGGCGAGTCCATCAATGAGGCCCAAATACCCAGTATCGGTTGTAATATTAAATGGAAGCCGGGCAATGCCCCTGACTATTTCTAGCTGTTTGATTTCTTAGCAGTTCAAGTTCCTAGCCGTTCGAGTTCTTAACACTTTGGCTTTAAGCATTGGGGCTTTAAGTATTGAGGCCTTAATCACTAGGGTAGTATTCTTATGTCTTGCTTTAGTAGATCAAACTAAAGGTCGCTTGCTACCAGTAGTGAGTTCTAACAATTTTCCAAAAATGGTGGGATAGGCATTTGGCATATGCCGTTGTACCCAGTCCATAAGCTTAGCGTCACCGCCCACCAGCACTCGACGTTTGTTTTTAATAACGCCAGTCAAAATTTGTTGGGCCGCTGAGTCGGTTGTGGTTCTGGCCAACACATCAAATTGATCCGTTTTTTCTTGAATGCTGGCGCGCTCCTGATCGCTTAGATTTTCACTTAAACGAGCGTTACGCGCGATGTTGGTTTTAATTCCGCCCGGATGAATCGACGTCGCGCTAACCGAGCTTTGTTCGAGATCCAACTCCTGACGCAGCGCTTCGGTCATTCCCCTCACGGCAAATTTACTCGCGTTGTAGGCGCTCTGGTCTGGCACGCCGATCAAGCCGAAGAGGCTTGAGATGTTGACAACATGGCCCCATTCGGCCTGTTCTAGCTGTGGCAGAAATGCCTTGGTGCCGTATAAAACGCCCCAAAAATTGATACTCATCAACCATTCAAATTCTTCCAAACTGGTGTTTTGCAGTGAGCCTGTGCCCAATGCGACACCGGCGTTGTTAATAATGAGGTTGGCATTACCGAGCTGGTTTTGAACTGTGTCGGCGTAGGCAAACATCGCTTCTTTGTCGGCTACATTTAGAATCTGTTGATGATGTCTGCCTGCGCTATCGTCGGACGCGGAACCAATCAATTCAAATGTCTCGTTTAGCCCAGCCTGGTCGATATCGGATATCGCTACACGTGCGCCAGCTTCGCTTAGCATTACAGCCAGCGCGCGACCGATGCCGCTTCCTGCGCCGGTAACAACGGCGATAGAGTGATTAAATTTTTGCATTTTCATTTTCTCGAAAGACTGGTGTTGAGTTGTTCATCATTAAGATTGAGCATAATTTCCGCCAACCATTGATGAAAGTGAGCACGGCTGTTTTCTTCTGAGCCAAACCCTAGGGCGGCTTTAAAACCTGAACCAATGCCATGGCTAGATACCGCTTCGCCGAGCAAAGCAAAGGTAACAAGCAGCACTAAGCGCTGGGTGTTTTGTGGATTGGCATCGTCTTCGAGGGTTTCACGCAATTTTTGTGCGACCGCTACGATACGTTCCATATGATCTTTCAGAGAAACCTCAACGCCGCTCATGTGCAACCAAACCGACAGCCGCCCCTCATCATCTGGATATACGGTATCCAATACTTCAGTTAGCACGCGCACGCGGTCTTTCGGGTTTGCGATCGCGGCTTTTTCAATTGCGTCGGTAATCCGTTGCGTGGTGCGTTCACTATGTCGAAGCGCCACAGCACTAATTAGCGCATCGCGAGAACCAAAGTGATGCAAGATATTGGGGTGTGCCATACCAGCGCGTTTTGCCACCTGGCTCAGTCTTAGACCCGCTGGCCCGACCTCGGCGAGCAATGCCTCGCTTGCATCAAGAATGGCGTTTTGAGCTTGCTCAGGGGTTCGGTGGTTTTTTCTTGCCATAGCGGATTAGGTCTTAAGTCGCTGGTTTGCTGCCGGTGTTAAAGGCATTGCTTTGAGCTATTGACAGCCCAGCTCTTTGATCCTAGAGTATAGATCGCTGTTTACAGTGTTGTAAACAGCGATCTATTTGACCTTAAGCTCACCTAGTTAGGCAAGTGCTAGCGAGGCTGGTTCTAATTGGGTAAGTTCTAGGCGTAGGTGAAGAGCACCGGAGGTCGCCATGTCGGCACATACTTTTAATACTGGTCAGTCTGAGGCTAAGCAAAGCCAGTCCAAAATTAATATTCAGCCGCGCCACGTTAAGTTTGACTTTGCGGATATTCAAACGCCGTTTTTCTATCAGGATAACCCTTGTATTAGCGCCGTATGGGTCTCGCTGTCGGCTAGCTTTCCATTGGGAGAAGCTGAGTTTATAAAATCGACCAAGCAATTTGAGCACAATATTACTGATCCAAAACTCAAAGCCGAAGTAAAAAAATTTGCGCAACAAGAAGCGCATCATTCTTTACAACACCGTCGACTCAATCAGGCTTTTGAGGCAACTGGTTATCCAGTGACGCAGCTTGAAGCAGAGATTAAAAAGGAGCTCCTCGCAAGAGAGCAAAAGTGGTCAATTGAGCGGCGTCTTGCGAACACCGTGGCAGCCGAGCACGTGACAGCGACGATGGCCAATTGGGCCCTAACGCATCCAGAGCATATGGCTCATTTTCCCGAGTCGTTACGTGAACTATTTCAGTGGCATGCGATTGAGGAAATTGAACATAAGTCGGTTACCTTCGATGTGTATCAGCATTGTGTGGGCCGCCCGGCTCTTCTACGTTGGCAGTATCGGTATTTTCTTTATTTCCATTTTCCTTTTTCGGTTTACTTGAGTACTCGCTTCTTGCTTAAAACCATGGGCTACAAAGCGACTAAGGCCGATCTGCAAGGTTTGCACAACTTTCTCTTTGGTAAAGGCGGTATGATTGCCGATAGAAAACATCATTATTCGGCCTTCAATAAAAAGGGTTTTCATCCGTGGCAAATCGATGACGCAGGTTTGGTTGACGAGTGGCAAATGAAACTCGAACCACACTTTGTCTAATCGACGATAAGATTAACTGGTGAATAGGTCGCTCTCTAAGCCATCAAACAAAGAGTCTATTATGGAACATTATGACGCCATCATTGTTGGCGCAGGTATCTCAGGCATTAGTGCAGCTTATCATTTGCATCGTTACCAACCAGGCAAGCGTTATAGAATCTTTGAAAAGCGTGAGAATCTTGGTGGTACTTGGGATTTGTTTAATTACCCAGGTGTTCGATCCGACTCAGACATGTATACCTTTGGCTTTAACTTTCGCCATTGGGACGATGATTCATCTATCGCTGAGAAAAGTAAAATAATCTCGTATCTCAAGGCCACGGTTAAAGAATTTGGTATCGACCAAAATATTCAATATCAGGCAGAAATTATAAAAGCACAGTGGTTGAGTGAATCATCTCACTGGTTGCTAAGTTTGCGCTCGGGCGAGCAAGTGACGTCGCAGTTCTTGTTTATGTGCTCTGGCTATTATAGTTACGAACAAGCTCACGACGCGCAACTAGAGGGCCTTGATAATTTCAAAGGCGAGGTAGTGCATCCCCAATTTTGGCCAGAAGACTTTGACTACCAGGGCAAAAAAGTGGTGATCATCGGCAGTGGGGCAACGGCGATCACTATGGTGCCGGCGATGGCTGAGCACGCTGAGCACGTTACCATGTTACAGCGCTCGCCGACCTACATGGGCGCTAAACCAGCGGTTGATCCCAAAGCCAATTTTCTGGCTAAATGGGTCGGGCGTTGGGCAGCGCGCTGGTGGTTTATTCTCACCAACATGCTGATCTATTGGTATTGCCGGACTTTTCCCGAGCGGGCCAAAGCCACCATCAAGCAAGAGATCAAAGAGGAGCTCGGCGACAAATATGATGAAAGACACTTCACGCCAAGCTATAACCCCTGGGATCAGCGAGTTTGTTTGTGTCCCGATGGCGACTTTTTTGCAGCCATGCGGGCTGACAAAGCGGCGATTGAAACTGACACTATAAAGAGTTTTTCAGAGAATGCGATTGAACTCGCGTCTGGCAAAAACGTAGACGCCGATGTAATAGTCACCGCGACTGGGCTAAAGGTGAATTTTTTTGGAGGCGTCGAGGTCATCGTTGATGGTGAGCCGATGGTCGCTAACAACCACTATGTGTATAAAGGGATGATGGTTAGTGGCGTCCCAAATACGTTTATGGCGGTTGGATATACCAATGCGTCTTGGACGCTTAAGGTGGATTTAACCCATCGCTATGCAACTCGAATGATGGCTTATATGGACAAAAACGGGCACACCACCTGTATTGCGAGAGCCCAAGAAAACATGCAAGACACGCCGCTTATTGATTTGAGTGCAGGCTATATTCAGCGCTCACTTGATCTATTGCCCAAACAGGCTGAGAACAAACCCTGGCGGCTCAACCAAAACTTTATTCTCGACAATCTCTCCCTGCGGTTCAGCGCCGTCACCGACGAAGCAATGGAGTATTCCTAAATCAACATTACTAAACCGGTTTTGCTCCTTAGTTTTGCTCTTTAGTTTTTCTTGGCGTTTCTGCTCGGGGCTTTTACGAACCAATCAGGTTCTTGAAAGCTAGGCGTTGCCCGTGACTTTCATGCCAGGGCGAATATGCTCATTGGCAAAATCAACCATGCGTTTAAGAGAGCGCTCGGCCTTGGCGCGAACTTCTTCTTCTATAAGGATTTCGTTGTCGCCTGTTTGAAGTACATTTTCCAGTCGCTGTAGGTCGTTCATTTTCATCCACGGGCATTGTGCGCAACTCTTACAAGTTGCACCACTGCCAGCGGTCGGAGCGGCGATGAATTCTTTTTCGGGTGAATACTGGGACATCTTGTGGAAAATGCCGTCTTCGGTTGCCACAATGAATTTTTTGTTTGGTAACTCCCTAGTTGCATTTAACAGCTTGCTTGTAGACCCAACAACATCAGCCAAATCAACGACACTCATCGGAGACTCGGGATGCACTAATACAGCCGCATCTGGATGCGCCTTTTTCATCTCCAGTAGCTCTTCGGCCTTGAATTCTTCATGAACAATACAAGAGCCTTGCCACATGATCATGTCAGCGCCGGTTTCCTTTTGTATGTAATTGCCCAAGAAGCGATCTGGGCCCCAAATAATTTTTTCGCCTTTGTTTTTTAGGTGCGTGCATATTTCAAGTGCGATAGATGAAGTTACGACCCAGTCAGCTCGCGCTTTGACCGCCGCGCTGGTATTGGCATACACCACGACGGTTCGGTCAGGATGTTGATCACAAAAAGCGGAGAATTCGTCAATCGGGCAGCCAATATCCAAGGAGCACTCAGACTCCATATCGAGCAATAAGACCCGTTTTTCGGGGCTGAGGATTTTCGAGGTTTCCGCCATAAACTTAACCCCGGCTACAACAATCGTAGTGGCCTCGTGTTCGTAGGCATAACGGGCCATTTCGAGAGAGTCCGATACGGTGCCGCCACTCTCTTCGGCGAGGTCTTGCAAGTCATCGTCAACATAATAGTGCGAGACTAGAATCGCATCCTGCTCTTTTAATTGGCTTAAAAGCTTGTCTCGAAGGTCAGATTCAGCTTGTTTGCCTAATACCGAGTGGCCTACTGATCGCGCTAATGCAGCGGTCTTGTCTATTTCGGTTTCAAGAGCCTTTGGGACATCAAGAGCTTTGGACATCGCGTTCTCCAATGTGTGTTTTTGATATGTTTCTCGGTTAATTATAAGAATCCTAGCACAAGCTAAGCCAGCGATTTGTCATACCTTGTGAATCGAATCTACGTAGGTGCCAAGAAGAGATATCGGCCTGTATTTACTGAGATCGATAAAACTGAGTTCGATAAAAAAGCCACTGCAAGCAGTGGCTTTTCTAAATGGTAAAAAACTAAGTTAAGTTAAAACGGCCTTGGAATACTTAGGCCTGCTTTTTTACTTACTTTTTTTTTAGAGGCTTTCTTTTTTGTTGCCTTCTTTTTGCTCACCTTTTTTTTAGCGGCCTTTTTTGTGACTTTCTTGGCTGCTTTTTTGGTCGCTTTTTTCTTAGCCGCTTTTTTGGCTACTTTTTTTGCAACCTTCTTGGTTGCTTTTTTCTTCGTCGCCTTTTTCTTGCTCACTTTTTTGGCAGCCTTTTTAGTGACTTTCTTGGCTGCCTTTTTTGCCGCCTTTTTTGACACCTTCTTTTTCGATACTTTCTTGGCTACTTTTTTAGTCGCCTTCTTCTTGGCTGCCTTTTTAGCAACTTTTTTGGTCGCCTTTTTCTTAGCTACTTTTTTAGCCGCCTTTTTGGTCACTTTCTTAGCTGCTTTTTTAGCTGTTTTCTTAGCCGCCTTTTTCTTTGATACCTTCTTGGCTACTTTCTTAGTGACCTTTTTCGCTGCTTTCTTTTTAGTTGCCTTTTTCTTAGTCACCTTTTTCGCGGCTTTCTTTGCAACTTTCTTAGCGACTTTTTTGGTGGCCTTTTTTGTAACTTTCTTCGCTACTTTTTTGGCGACCTTTTTCTTGGCTACTTTTTTAGCAACTTTTTTGGTGGCTTTTTTTCGGATAGCGGTAGTCTTTTTTGCGGTCGCCTTTTTGGCTACCTTCGATGTTTTTTTCTTTGACTTGGCAGCGGCCATAATCATTTCCTCTTCAGGTTGTTAATTACATTGTGTTTTCTGGCGAAACAAAATTGCGTGTGTTTCGTCGTCTTAACACCTTGACCAAACGGCCGCAAACTAAACTGGCTCGTCGATAATAAGCTTGTAACGATAAGCTTGTGCTCAAATATAGTTAAGCACTGTCAAAAGTCAAGTAATGCTCACATTTAGAGCGGGTTCTTCGGCCTCTTTGCAGCATTGATGTGTTTATTGTGCCTGCTTTAGTATAATCTCGCGCCTAAATCTCTCAGTAAAATTTACTCATGACTGAATTTCTTTTCTCGTATGGCCTGTTTTTGGCCAAGGTAATTACTGGCTTAGTGGCCTTGGTTTTTGTGGTGGCCATCTTGGCGGGCGCTCGTGAAAAAAAGGAAGAGGGTAGTAAATTAAAAATTACGCATTTAAATAAAAAGTATCAAGATTTAAAAAATGCGTTTCTTGAAGATTTGATGGATAAAAAGGAACTTAAGCAGCATCAAAAAGCTCAAGCAAAATTGGCAAAGCAAGCGAACAAAGACGCCAAGCAAACCAAGCCAAAACCGAAGCTTTTTGTGTTGGATTTTGACGGCGATATTCAGGCAACCGAAGTTGAGACAATGCGCGACGAAGTGACCGCGATACTGAGCGTAGCTGAACCGCAAGATGAGGTACTGTTAAGGCTTGAGAATGCAGGCGGAGCAGTGCATGGCCATGGTCTGGCAGCATCGCAGTTACAGCGCATAAAAAATGCCAATCTGCCTTTAACCGTATCGGTAGATAAAGTCGCGGCCAGCGGCGGTTACATGATGGCCTGCGTTGCCGACAAAATCATTGCTGCGCCGTTTTCGATCGTAGGCTCGATTGGCGTGATCGCCCAGCTGCCTAATTTTAATCGTCTGCTCGACAAGGCTGGGATTGACTTTGAACAGCATACCGCTGGAGAGTTCAAACGCACTATTACGATGTTCGGCAAGAACAGTGATAAAGAGCGCACTAAATTCAAAGAAGAACTGCAAGAGGTTCACAAGTTGTTTCAGGACTTTGTTAGCGAGCATCGGAGCAAGCTTGATATCGATAAAGTGGCAACTGGCGAGCACTGGTTTGCTAAACAGGCGATTGATCTTAATTTGGTTGACGAGTTGCTGACCAGCGACGAATTCTTGATGCGGGTATTAGAGGAATACGAAATCTATCAAATTGAGATGGAAGTTCGCAGAGGCCTACAAGAAAAATTACTCAGCAGTTTTACCTCGGTATTAGACGGTGTCCGTTCAGGCTTGGGGCGAGTTCAACGTGATTCAACTTACAGCTAAAGGTTGTTAGCTAAGTATTTAAACTTTTACGTTTTCTAGCTCAATCGATCTTGCCCATTTTATGGCTTTGGATTAGATTTGTTGTAACCAGTAAGCCAAAGGTGCAGCGATGGCTGATAGTAAGAAAAGTCAGGGTAAAGCGCAGACATTAAGCCATGTTCTAGATCGGGGTTCGCCTGAGCCGCAAACATCTCGACGGCAAAAACGAATGGCCCAACATCAGCATTGGATGCGAGTCATGATGGAAGGCCAGGCAACGCCGGATTTGACGTATCAGAAACCCAAAATTTAACGCCTTTGGCCTTGACGCTTTCGCGGGTTTTTTGGAAATTGTATTTGGAGGCCAACGGGTAGCCCCAGCCTCGACTGTCATCTGCTTTACAAACCCGGCGGCGACCAATAGCCATCGCCGTCAAAGTCCACATAGATAGGATTGCTAAAGGCATAGGGAACGAGGCCGGGATACACGGCTTGATAGTCTTCGCTGGCTTTACCGTGAACTTCCACGGTAACAAAAGCATCTTTTTCAAAGCTCAAAGGCAATAAAACTTCCTGTTGTGTTTGTTGATTCAAGTCAAGCCGATCGACGTTCTGGCCATCAATTTGGATGTCGATATGGCTGAGCTCGAACCAAGGCACTTTGCTTATTTGAACCCATAAGTTACCGCGCTGGCCATCAAACATCTCTCCCATGGTGTTGTCGCCGAGTTTGATTTCCAACATTGGGCCGGTAGTGCCGTAGCTATTTCCATTTTTGAGTGCGTTGATAAATGGGTTTAGATTGAAGCCCTCAAGCCTGTCGTCGCTTAATGCAACCATGTTTCGCGGTACTGCAACTTGCTCGTTGGCGTGATGCGAATCGCTGTTTGCGGTGGCGACTAGGCGCTCGCCTTGCTTTAGTAAAGAGAGCCAGTCTCGGCGCACGGCTTCAGTGCGCTCCATATAGTTTGTGCCGGGGTTGACTACTTCAATTAAATCAAAGTCGATGTCTCGAACCCCGGTTTCGGGGTGCGCTTCAATGAGCACCTTATTAGGGTGAGTGTGCAAATCTTTGTGCGGGTTAAAGGGGTGTGCGGCGCTGCCCATATGATCTAGAAAATGGCCATTCTCTACGATGTCTTCCCAATCGCTGGGCAACTGTTCGGCGCTCAGAGTAAGATCGCGGCGAGGATGATTGAGTTGCGCTAAGGCATCTGGCTGCGCCTCTCGCAACGTGGCTAGCACATCGCGCCATCGCCGGTCTTCGTGCGCCAATGCGCCTCTTCGATATGCCAAAGGCGATGGTGTAAATGGAAAAAAGTTGGCATGCCCGTTGGTGTACGGATTTTGTTTGGTGGTTAGCAAGCTGGTTGCTTCAATGCCTGAAATAGAAATGAGTTTATCTTGAACGCCCATGGCTTCGATAATGGGCTGATAATCGACCGCAACATCGTGCTCGCTGGCTACCATAATCTCGCCGTGCTCGGCAGCAAAGGTTCGAACTCGCTCGCGTTCGGCGAACGCGTTATCGAAACTAAATCCAGAATGTACGTGTAAATCGGCTGCGATATAGCCCGGGGTTGCATTGATATGCTTGGGCAAATCTATTTTCAAGTCTTTGGTTTCGCCGTTTGATAATTCGACCTCGGCTTTTGATAAAGAGTATTCCGGGCCGCGCGTGGCGTAGACGAGATAGTTTCCGGCAGGCAGTTCGACAAAGGTTTTGTCGCCGGGAGCGCCCGCTAAGAACACTTGATTTATTGGGTCTTTGGTTCGACTGCCATCGTCGTCTTTCACCGAAAACCCTGTGAAAGTACTGGAGAAATCAGGGTCAGGCGTATCACCAAGGCCAACAAAGACCAATCGCATTGCCTCATCGGTTGGCAAATTCAAACGCGCTACCTTAGGTAGATCAAACAACAATGGCTGGCCTTTAGCGGTGTCAAAACTCTGGGTCTGTTCTCGACCAGCTGAGCTGACGGCCTTGGCAGTGTAAGTTCCTCGCGGTAGCCAAAGTTTGAATTGGCCGTTGGCTTGAGTGCGAACATGGCTTACCGGTGCGCCAGACGACGTTCTTATGTGGATTGCGCTGAGTGCCGTGCTTTTTCCTTCGATAAGAACAGCATCGTCGCGCTCGGCAAAAAGGGCGTCGGTAATAGACGACACGCTGCCCGATTTACCAACATGAATAATCTCATGGGTTTCAAGAATTTCATCGGAATCTAAACCCATCAAGGGCATTTGAGCAAGCTGTAACCAACCCAAACGTTTTTCGCTGCCCAACAGAAAATCGTCGGCGAGCACCAAGGACGCATTTGACCATTCGTCGGCCAGTAAATAGGTGGGCACAGGATGCGAATGCTCACCGTCGATTTTATTGGCCGATGCCATTTGCCAGCCATAACTAATACCCGTAGGTGCGTCGGCGGGGCTAGGCGTTATCAGAATATCAGCGTATCGAGCGGCATCGCTGATTGCAGATAAGCCCCGTTCAACAAAGTCTTCTTGAGCAAATCCATTGCTTAACTCGAGGTCTTTGCTATTGAGAATAAATGCCTCAAGCGAATGCAGATTAAAATTGATGGTAGAAAAAAAGTTAAACGACTCACCGTTCGTAGGGCGTAACCGTTTGCGAATGTGCAGTTGAGACGGCGTTTGGGTATTCAAGCTATAAGTGGTTTCAAGCTCGCCACCTTCTTGCGAACTCTGAACAATGATGTTTGCGTTGCCATTGACGGTCTCAGCGCGAATCTGGTCAGCTAAAAGGGGGCGGTTTTGGCTGCCCTGAAGCAGGTCGTAGGTGGCGGTAAAATAGTCGTCGTCGCGACCACAGAAGCCGAGATCAACTAATGCGCCGCCGCGCGGAGAAAATTCCCCCTCGTGCTCAACATCAGAAACGATGGCGCAAAGCGTTCCATTGCTGACAAACCAGTCGTCTATGCCGCCAATCGCGTCGGGGCCGGTGCGAATCAGCTTAAGCGCTGATGCTTGCGTGATTTGCTTGGCGATAAGCGTTGTATTGGCGGCGCCTGTCGATGTCGAAGTATCGCCAGATGTTATGGCACCGGCTGACAAGACAGTTGGAGGTAAGCTGGCAAAGAAAAGGGCGCTCAGGGCGCCCAATAAAAAAGGTGTTTTCATTGTGGCTGATGCGATGTGAATCAGCCAATGAGTATAGCGATTTAAGGGTTGCTAACCACTGATTTTGTGAGCAAGGGTTTACTCATGCTAATCATGTCGTGAAGGATGCGCGCCGCTTCTTCATGAAAAACCTGATTCCAATGTTCGTCTTCGCCAGGCAGAGGATTATCTTTTCGGGTTTCATTGGTAACGGCCTCTAAACCAAGCGATGCTCGATACACATTGAGATCGTCTAGGGATTCGGCTTCTAAGCGATCTCGACGGTCTTTGCGCTTCTCTAAATTAAGGCTCAATGATTTGATGTTTTTGTTGTCCATCACGCGAGCCGAGCGTTTGCGTAATAATGTGAATGCCGGGTCTGAGTCAGTGCGTCGAATATGCTGAGTGCGCAGACGATTCAAGGTGTCGCTATCAAATACGCCGGGTTGATAGTCTGCCGGGCGAGTTTCAGACCACGGCAAAGCATTGTCATACGAGCGCTCACCAAATTCAGGATCTTCTTGGCCAGAGTTCAAGTTCAAGTCAGGTATAACGCCTCGATGCTGTGTGCTACTGCCGCTGATTCTAAAAAACTGGGCGTTAGTGAACTTGATCTTACTTTTTCGTTCTTGGTCGTTGTCGCGCAGCGAGCGCGGGTATTGAACGGTACCTTTACCAAACGAGCGCTCGCCAACGATGAGTGCGCGACCATAGTCTTGCAAGGCGCCGGCCAAAATCTCGGAAGCCGATGCGCTATAGCGATCAATCAAAACAACCAAGGGGCCGTCATACGCTACTTTGCGATCTCGGTCGCGACGAATATCGCGGTGGTTGGCTCGCTCGTTAACAATTTGTACCACCGGGCCTTCGTCGATAAACAAGCCAGTTAGGCGCACGGCTTCGTTTAAATAGCCACCGCCATTGCCGCGTAAATCGAGGATGACTCCGTCGGTATTGCTGCCTTTTAAGTCTTGCAGAATCGTTTCAACATCGTGCGAGGTCGACACTAATTTGCCGCCAGAGCGTTTTACGATGTCGGCGTTAGAGTAAAACGAGGGGATGCTTATAACCGCATAATTGTGTTTCGCATTACCGTCGGGGACTTCTATGTTTGAAAGTTTTACCGCTTGGTCTTCAAGCTGGATTATGTCGCGCACCAACTCAAGGCGTTCGGGAGGGCTGCCAGGGGCATTGTCTGCGGGCAATATGTCGAGCTTAACGGTAGTGCCTTTGTCACCTCGAATCATTTGCACCACGTCCATTAACCGCCAGCCAATGACATTTATCATGTCTTCGTCGTCTTGGCCCACGGCCACGATTTTGTCTTCAGGTTTGATCGCGCCGCTTTTCTCCGCTGGGCCGCCTTTGATGATGCGATTTACAACCGTGTAGTCTTCATCGCTTTGCAATGCCGCGCCAATGCCTTGCAATTGCAAAGACATCGAAATATCAAAATTTTCTGCCGTAACATGCGACATGTAGGTGGTGTGCGGGCCGTGATCTCGAGTAAAGGCGTTCATAAAGTATTCAAATACTTCGTCGGCTTTTAGTTGGTACACCACATCCAATTGGCGTTGATAGCGGCGTTTTAGGTTTTCGCGAATCTCGTCAATCGGAGTTTCGGCCATCAAGGCTTGCAAGGTGTCGTTTTTAATCCGTTTAGACCAAGTTTGGCGAATTTCGGTTTCGTTTGCAGCCCAAGTATAAGAGTCGCGATCTATGTTGTAGCTGTCGTCTTCGTTAAATTTGAAATCAGAGTCGATTAGCTCCATCGCGAATTCGGTGCGCTCAGCTAAGCGCGCACGAAACACTTTGAAGATATCAAAGGCAATCTCCGCATTACGCCGCTTGATGAAGTCGTCGAGTTTGTAGCGATATTCATCGAAGTCTTCAATGTCTTTCTTGGTGAAGTAGATTTTGTTTGGGTCTAAATCTTTAAGATAAGAATCCAGAATTCGCGCAGAATAATCGTCATCAAGTTGTTTTGGCGAATAATGCCCAAAGCGCAGAAAGTACAAAGTACGATGCAGGTCGTAGCTCAAATTGTCATCCATTGTCAATTCAGCGTCAGACACGTGTTTTACATCAGCCTTTGCGGTGGCGACGCACAAGCCGATGGCCAATAGCGAGGCCTTGAGCCAAATGATTAATCGGCGACTTCCTACTTTATTGGTGAATAAAGACGTTGTGCCCGTAATAGCTCGCGCTGTCGTTGAATTAGGTGTCTGGCTGCGTAAATTCATCATGATGTTCTTTTCGTTTGGTGCCTTTTGCTGTTGATTAAGGTTTCAGTTTTCTGCAATGTAACCGTTGGCTTGCCCTGACTAACCCAGCTTTGCGCATTTCCTAGCATACGTTCGCATTGATACATTGTGCAAATTCAAGCGCGATTAACGCGACCCATGCACGCCTGTACAGGCATTATAGAGTAAAGCACCTCGTGAATACCCGTGTGTATTTCCAAACGGTAATCACAATTACTTTGTCATGTTTTCAATTAATTCGTGAGCTATTATCGCTCCCGAACAAACCTCTCTACTTTTAGAACATTATGGATACGCTTATCTTGCAATTTATTGGCATTTTTATTTTTGGTTTTGTGGCTGGATTAGCCTCGATATTGCTCTTTAATAAGCTCAGGTCTGGCTCGGTGTCAGCCAATGGTGTGAAGCAAGAATACGACGAGTATAAAAATCAAGTCGAGGCACACTTTGAGGAAACGTCCAAAAAATTCCAAGAAATGACCGAGCAATACCAAGACTTGTACCAACATTTAGCGGTCGGCGCGACAAGCCTTTGCCGGCCGGATAGCGTGGCAGCGAGTTTGGCTGACTCAGCAAGTTCGACCGCAAAACTTGAAAATAAGCCTGAAGACTCCGATGAGCAATTAGAGGAAACGGTCGAAGGTGGTGAGAAAGTGGCTGAAGTTAAAGGCGACGATGAGGTGAACACTGAAGAACCTCAGAGTACAGAATCTGAGGCTCAAGAGGATTCTAGCAAGCCCTAGGGATCGTGATCTTAGACAGCTTAATTTAGCGCGAATAAAGCCTATTGGAATTGTTGGTGGATCCAAGTTTTGACCAGTTTGGTTTAGTTGTGGCATGAGATCCTGATTTTCATCAGGATGACTAGTAGGAGGATTTAATCCAGCCCCAAGTCATCCTGATACTGACTTTCGTCAGCATGACCGGTTGATTCAGCACAGTCATCCTGAACTTGATTCAGGATCTGTGAGGTTACTGCTAAGGTGTTGAGCTAGATACCGCCTTTCGTCAGGATGACTAATCGATTCAGAATCTTTAAGGTGTTGATTAAATTGCGCTGACCAGGCCCTAACATTCCCTCAGTTTTGCCAACTGCGCCAATTCAGCCTAGGCCAGCACGCCGACAAATTTGGCGATTCCATCCATTAGCATTTGTATGGCAATTGCTACCAAGATCATCCCCATCAATCGCTCAATCGCAATCAATCCTCGATTGCGTAACACGCGCGCCAAGGGCGTGGCGCACATCAGAATAATGCCGGTCAGCCCCCAAGCTAGAAGCAAGGCAGCAAGCCAATCTGGCCAGCGTGTTGGTTCATTGTTCATAATCAATAACAAGGTCGCCAAGGCCGACGGGCCAGCTACATAGGGGATCGCCAAAGGCACGATAAACGGCTCTTCGTCTAAGGCCTTGTCTTGATTGCCTTGCGGGAAAATCATTTTTAGGGCGATCAAAAATAAAATCACACCGCCAGTGACGGTTAAAGCGGGTTCCGAGATGTGCAGTGCCGAAAGAAATGCCTGCCCTGAGAACAAGAAGATTACCATCACTAACAAGGCGATCAACAACTCCCGAAGTATGACTTTGGTGCGCCGCGCTGGTTCGACGTTTTTAAGAGCGGTCAGGTACAGTGGAATGTTGCCCAGAGGGTCCATGACCAAAAACAGCAATAATGCGGCGGAGATAATTGTCATAGTGATTTTGTTGTTACGGTTCTAATTTGTGTGGATCCTGACTTTCGTCAGGATGACTGGGTGGTTCGGCGCGGTCATTTTGATACTGACTTTCGTTAGGATGACTAGTCGATTCCGCATGGTCATCCTGAACTCGATTCAGGATCTGCGAAGTTGCTGCAAAGCGGTTGAATGAGATCCTGATTTTCATCAGGATGACTAGTAAGAGAATTTAATCCAGCCCCAAGTCATTCTGATCCTGACTTATGTCAGCATGACAAGTTGATTCTACAAAGTCATCCTGATACTGACTTTCGTCAGCATGGCCGGTTGATCCAGTACAGTCATCCTGATACTGACTTTCGTCAGCATGACTAGTTGATTCAGGATCAAACCATAAACAGACTCCAAGCTACCAACCGCATTGGCGACCCTCGTTTTGCTTTTTCAGGTAGGCGTTCAACGGCGCGAAGTAATCGATGATCGCACTTGCGTCCATTTGGCGTTGGCCAGTAAGGGCTTCCATCGCGTCAGGCCACGGTTTACTTTGGCCTAAGGCCAGCATGTCGCCCAGTGCTTTACCGGCATCTGCATTTTCATAGATTGAGCATTCGTGCAGTGGCCCTTGGTGACCGGCCTTTTCGCACAAGGCTTTATGAAATTGGAACTGCATAATAAAACTTAAGAAGTAACGCGTATAAGGCGTGTTGCCGGGGATGTGATACTTTGCGCCGGCGTCGAAATCGGCTTCGCTGCGTTCCACAGGTGGAGTGATACCTTGATACTCAGTGCGTAACGCCCACCAGCCTTTGTTGTAATCTTCTGGTGCGATTTCGCCAGAGAATACTTTCCAACGCCACTCGTCGATCATTTTACCAAAAGGCAAAAAGGCAATTTTCTCAAGGGCGAGTTTCATTTGCTCATTCAAGGTGGCTTCGGGGCTTTTCACAACCTCTGGGATCAAACCCTTGGCTTTGAGATAGCTTGGAGTCATCGACAATTGAATGGTGTCGCCAATGGCTTCATGAAAACCGTCATGAGCGCCGCCTTTAAATACGGACGGCAAGTCTTTGTACATCAAGTAATAGTAGATGTGGCCAAGCTCGTGGTGTAGGGTCCCAAAATGTTCTTCGGTAATTTCAACGCATTGTTTGATGCGTGGATCATTGCCGTTTTTCAAATCCCACGCACTGGCGTGACACACCACATTGCGGTCCTGCGGCTTTTTGATCAGCGAATTTTTATAAAAGCTCTCTGGTAATTCCGGCAAACCCAGTGAAGTGAAAAACGCCTCGGCGGTTTTTACCATTTTGAGTTCATCGTAACCTTGGTCTTCTAAGGCCTTGGTGACGTCTAAGGATGCAACGCCTTTGTGTGGTTCCATCAAGGGATAAATATTATCCCAAGTCTGTGACCACATATTGCCTAAGAGGTGCGCCGGAATGGGCCCGTCAAGCGGTACTTTGTCGGCACCATATTGCTCACTTAATTTAGCGCGCACATGGCAGTGTAACTCTTCATAGAAAGGTTTGACTTGATCCCATAAACGGCGCGCTTCAGTGGTGAACTGTGCCGGGCTCATGTCGTAGTTCGATTGCCACGCTTCGGCTAAGTTTGCGTAGCCTGAGTCTTGCGCACCTTGATTGCCAAGTTCAACAAAACGTTGGTAGGTGCTGCGATAGGGTGGTGATACTTTGCGCCAACCTTGCCAGACATCCAATAGCTCGTCGTAGTTTGTTGATTCGGCAAGCACTTTTTCCAGCGCTTGCAGTTGGCGGCACTCGCCTGCGGCATTGCAATATTCACCAGCGCCATATTGGCCTTCCATATCGGTGAGTACTTGCGCCAGTTCGGCTTGTAAGGCTGGGTCATTCGGTGCAGGTGCGGCCGAACCGCGCAGCATTAACTCGATGGCGCGTGCGGTCTCGCTATCCATGTCGCTGCCTTTAAATTGCTTGGCTTGCTCCACCATCGAAGACTGAAAAGCCAGCGACCGTTCTCCAGCTTTGGCGGCGAGCACGGCAGTATCGTCGGTGATGAAGTTTTGACGAACCCAATACGCCGCTTCAACTTCCTCTGATAGTTTTTGGCCTTCGTCCTGCATCCGGCTGACAAACTCTTTGGCTGTTTCGTTGATTGCTGGCGTATCAGTATTTGGATTGCCAGTATCCGTGCCTTGAGGTTGTTGGTCTGAAGCGGGCAGGCACGCGGTTAAAGTTGCAAGCCCGGCGATGAACAATATTGATTTTAAGTGCATGTTTTTTCTCCTAAACCGATTTATTCCGCGCCGCGCATCATCTTTTTGATGACCGGTGACATCACCAACATGACCGCAGCGATAGCGAGGGCGATGTAGCCCACCTGTGTGTATACCTCGACATAACCGGCTTTGGCCGCCGCGACATTGGTCATTTGACCGCCAATAGTTTCCGCGCCAGTGGTGCGCGCTATCACGCCCGCGAGATAGTTTGATAAACCGGAGTATAAGAACCAGGCGCCCATCGTCATTCCGACAATACGCGCTGGTGCGAGTTTGGTGACCACTGACAAACCAACCGGTGAGACAAATAATTCGCCCATGGTGTGAATCCAGTAAATCAAGAAGATAAAATAAACCGGTGTTAAGCCATCAATACCAGAGCCTTTCATGCCGCCGACTAAGGCTAAGAAACCCAGGCCTGCCAGCGCCACACCAATCGCGAATTTAACCGGCGATGAGGGGTTCATGTTCTTTTTGGCGAGCGCAATCCAAAGCCACGCCATTAATGGTGCGAACATAAAAATAAAGCCAGCATTCAGTGATTGGAAAACGGGGCCCGGCACAGACCAGCCAAACATTTCTCGATCGACCAAACGAGTGGTAAATAGATTCAGCGATGAACCAGCTTGTTCAAAGAGCGCCCAAAATGGGATTTGCGCTAGAGTGAAATACAGAGCTGCCAACATCCTAGAGCGTTCGTCTCCTTCAAGTTTGGTGAACGCGTAAAACACCATACCTGCAAACATCGCAAGGCCAATTGGGCCTAAGATGCCACCAACCAGTTCTTCGTTCATGACCAAGAACATGGATACGGCAATAATGCCCAATCCGATCAAATAACACATCCATTCGTAGTTGATGGGGCCGAGTACTTTTTCTTTAAGTTTTTCGAGCGAGGGCGGCTCTGCCTTACCTTCAAGCAAGTCTTGTTTCCATAAGAAAATCAGTAAGCCCGCGACCATGCCGATTCCAGCCAAACCAAAGCCGTATTTCCAGCCATAACTTATGCCAAGCCAACCACACAGTATGGATGCTGAGAACGCGCCTAGGTTAATGCCCATATAGAAAATGGTAAAACCCGAATCACGACGGGAATCGCCAAAGCCGTAAAGCGAGCCGACAATGGTCGAGATGTTTGCCTTTAAAAAGCCAACACCAGCAATGATTAGCGCCAACGATAAGAACAAGACGTTGACGTAAAAGTCTTCGCGCTCAACCCGCATGTCGATGTCATCCATGTTGACACTCGCGGGTAGGCCTAGTGCTTGCGCGTCGGCTATCTGCATTTCGTCTTCGGTAAACGACACGTAGGAGCTGCCGTTAGCGGTGATGATTTGCTGGCGCGCATCGCCACCTCTGGCATCCAATTTGATTTGATATTCAGTACCACCAAAGCTGGCGAGCTGTTTTGAACCGCTGCCTTCAAACGCCATACCAAAATGGCCGAGCACCAACAATATGGCACCAAAGGTGACAGCTTTGCGCGCGCCGAGATAACGGTCGGCTAAAGAGCCGCCGATGATGGTCATCACGTACACCAGTGCGGTGTAGGCGCCGTAAATAAGACTGGACTTTTCGTCTGAGAACAAAAAATGCTGGGTGAGGTAAACGATCAATAAACCTCGCATACCATAATAGGAGAATCGCTCCCACATTTCGGTAAAGAAGAGCACGAATAGCCCGCGTGGGTGGCCCAGAATGGTTTTTTGGTCGCTGGTCATGTCAGTAGTAGCCATATAGTTTCCTATGGTGAATGATTCTTATAATTCTCGTTATAAGCTGGCTCTGAGCAGGCATTCAACGGTGATATGCGCTCAATTTAATTGACGTGTGCACCAGCTTAATGAATAGTTGAGCCGCTCGGTTGCCATGCAACTGGCCTGCGACTCAAGAAAACCTGAAAGAAAATAACACAAATTGACACTTCTTCCGCCTATGTTTGCTGCACCTTTAAGACGCTTTTTCAGTATTTTATTCGTTTGTTTTGCGCTGAGTGGCTGTGGTCAAGGCGAATCCAATGTTGAAAGCGGTAATCGCCAGCAGATACTTCACTTTAGCAATGGCACTGAAATTCAGGGCCTAGACCCGCACGTGATCACCGGTATTGCCGAGCATCATGTTGTGCAAACGCTGTTTGAAGGGCTGGTTGTTAAAGACAGTCAAACATTAGAACTTGAACCTGCCGCTGCTGCCAGTTGGACAATCAGTGACGATGGGCGCATTTACACTTTTACGATGCGTGATGACGCGCGTTGGTCAAATGGTGACCCGGTGACTGCCTATGATTTTGAATGGTCGTGGTGGCGCGCGCTGCAACCTTCCTTGGGCAGTCAATATGTATTTACCTATTTTCCAATTAAAAATGCCGAGGCTTACTTCAAACAAGAGATCAGTGATTTCTCAAAAGTTGGCATCAAAGCCCTAGATGAAAAAACGTTTCGGGTTGAGCTGAATAATCCCACGCCTTACTTTCTTCAACTGCTCGATCATTATTCAACTTTTCCAGTACACAAAGCGACCGTTGAAAAATACGGTAAGCCCGACGAAAGTTACACACGCTGGACGCGCCCAAGCAACATCGTGACCAATGGCCCATTTCTAATGAAGAGTTGGCGGCTCAACAAACGGTTGATTGTGGAAAAAAACCCAGATTATTGGGGTGCAGAGAATGTTCGATTGAATCAAATCGTGTTCCATCCAATCGACAGTGAAATCGTTGAAGAGCGGATGTTTCGAGCCGGTCAGCTTCACTGGACAGATCAGGTAGCGATAGATCGTGCGCCGTGGTATCGCGAAAATGCGCCCGAACGGATGCGTATTAAGCCCTATGTCGGCACCTATATTTATCGTATCAATAATAAGTTGCCACACTTAAGTGATTCGCGGGTTCGCAAAGCCTTAGCGATGACAGTTGATCGTCAAACCTTAATGGACACGGTGCTCAATAATATTTTTACGCCGTCTTATGCGATTACACCGCCCGGTTTACTGGGTTATCAGCCACCAAAAACCTTTGGCTATGATCCAAATCAGGCGCGCGCTTTATTGGCTGAAGCCGGTTACCCAAATGGCGAAGGCTTTCCTGAAATGGAGTTGCAATACAATACCTCTGACCAGCATCGTAAGATCGCAACCGCCATCCAACAAATGTGGAATAAAGAGCTTGGCATAAAGGTGCGTTTACAAAACAAAGATTGGAAGGTGTATCTAGACGACGAAGCTACCGGTAATTTTGAAGTCTCGCGCGGCGGTTGGATTGGCGACTACGTGGATCCAAATACCTTTTTGGATATGTGGGTTGGGGGCAGTGGTCTAAATCGTACCGGTTGGAATGATCCACGTTACGACGAGTTGATTCTCAAAACCGCACCACAAGCCAAAACGCGAGAAGAGCGTTTTGCCGCCTTTCGCGAAGCAGAAACCTTGATGATGAACGACATGCCTTTTATTCCGATTTATACCTATTCAAGCCATCACTTTGTGCATCCGTCATTAAAAGGCATGCACGTCAATGTTATGAACTATCATAATTTCCGGGATGTGTATCTCGACCCCAATTGGGATAAAAAAGAACAGGCCAGCGGCCAAGGGGAATAGACCATGTTGCGTTATACATTGCTGCGCTTGTTACAGGCGATCCCTGTTTTGTTTGCCGTGATCACAGCGACTTTCTTTTTAATCCGGCAAGCTCCGGGCGGGCCATTTGATGCGGAAAAGCCCGTGATCCCCGCCGTCAAACGGGCGCTGGAGGCCAAATACAATTTGGATCTACCTGTCTGGCAACAATACACACAGTACCTAGGCGATTTATTCAAAGGTGATATGGGGCCGTCGTTTAAGTACCCTGGCTGGGATGTTCATGATTTGATTTTAAGCGGTTTACCCACGACTGCTGAGCTGGCGTTGTATGCGCTCTTGGTGGCTTTAGTGATTGGGGTGCTGGCAGGCGTATTCGCCTCTTTGAAACCCAATACCGCGCAAGACTATATTCCGATGTCATTAGCGATGATCGGTATCTGCATGCCCACCTTTTTGCTGGGGCCTTTGTTGGTATTGATGTTTGGGTTTTGGTTAGAGTGGCTGCCGGTGACCGGGTGGGGTGATTTGCCGGGCGACAAAATATTGCCGTCCATCACTTTAGGCGCCGCTTACGCCGCCTATATCGCTCGCCTCACGCGCGGAGGCATGTTAGAAATCATGAGCCAAGACTATATTCGTACTGCACGCGCCAAAGGCTTGCCTGAATGGGTAGTGGTGACCAAGCACGCTTTGCGCGGAGGGTTGATACCCACGATTGCGTTTTTAGGCCCAGCGTTTGCTGGCTTGTTGGCCGGTTCATTTGTGGTGGAGACGATTTTTCAGATACCGGGTCTTGGCCGTTTTTATGTGCAAGCGGCGTTTAATCGCGACTACACCATGATCTTAGGCACCACGATCTTCCTGTCTACCTTAATCATAATTTTCAATTTATTGTCAGACTTACTCGCCACTTGGCTTAATCCGAAATTGCGCAGTCAATTTCGTGGGGGTGCCGTATGAGCGCACAAGCCCTAGTTAATGCCGAAAAAGGCACTTCGTTATGGGCCGACGCATGGGTGCGTCTCAAGAAAAACAAGCTGGCTCTGTTTGGCTTGGGTGTGGTCTTGTTTCTAATTGTGATTGCACTTTTAACTCCTTGGATTGCGCCTTATGGTTATGAAGAGCAAAATTTAGAACTGGGTGCTACTCCACCGTCCGCGGCCCACTGGCTAGGCACGGATTTGTTTGGTCGCGACCTACTAACCCGCTTAATGTATGGCGGCCGCGTATCACTGGCGGTAGGTTTGATCGCCACCTCGGTTGCGCTCTTAATTGGTGTCGCTTGGGGCACCATAGCTGGCTACGTGGGGGGGCGCACCGACGCCATTATGATGCGCATTGTTGACGCGCTTTACGCCTTACCCTTTATTATTTTTATTATCTTGCTGATGGTTGTGTTTGGCCGCAGTTTATTGTTGTTGTTCTTGGCCATTGGTGCGGTGGAATGGCTCACCATGGCCCGCATCGTGCGTGGGCAGGTTTTGACTATTCGCAATCAAGAATACGTTGAGGCCGCACGCGCCATGGGCTTATCAACACCGCGCATTTTATTAAGGCATGTGGTCCCCAATAGTTTAGGGCCGATTATTGTCTACGCTACTTTGACGGTGCCGCAGGTTATGCTGCTCGAGGCTTTTCTAAGCTTTTTAGGTCTCGGCATTCAACCGCCTCAATCGTCTTGGGGTTTGTTGATTTCTTATGGGGCCGAAGTAATGGAAGACTATCCTTGGTTGTTGATCTTTCCGGGCTTGGCCTTGTCGATCACCTTGTTTGCTTTGAACTTTTTAGGCGATGGTTTGCGCGATGCGCTCGACCCTAAAGCATCTAAAGATTAGAGGGCTCATCATGTTACTTAAAGTAGACAATTTAACCATCCAATTTCATACGCGTAACGGCATTACCACGGCGGTAGATAATGTGAGCTTCGCGGTCAACAGCGGAGAGATTTTAGGAATTGTAGGTGAGTCAGGCAGTGGCAAGTCAGTGTCTTGCTACTCCTTACTGGGTTTGATCCCCATGCCGCCAGGCAAGGTCGAATCGGGTACTGCGTTGTTTGAAGGCCAAGACTTATTAGCTATGGATCAGAGTCAGTTGCGTGATGTGCGTGGCGATGATGTGGCCATGATCTTCCAAGATCCAATGACCTGTTTGAACCCCTTTCTAACCATTGGTGAGCAATTGGTTGAGCCCTTGATTTATCACCGAGGCTACAATAAAAAAGACGCCAAACAACGCGCCATCGAGTTGATGGGTGAGACCGGAATCAAAAAGGCGGCGCAGCGCTTTGACAGTTATCCGCATGAGTTCTCGGGCGGTATGCGTCAGCGAGTCATGATCGCGATGGCCTTGATCACCGAGCCCAAGCTATTGATTGCCGACGAGCCGACCACGGCCTTAGACGTCACCATTCAAGCGCAGATTTTGGAGCTGGTGAAAGAGTTACAAACTAAGCGAGATTTGGGTGTGATTTTTATCTCGCACGACTTGGCCGTCGTGCGGGGCTTGGCTGATAAGGTCATCGTGATGAAAGAAGGCCAAGTAGTTGAGCGGAATACCACCAAAGCACTGTTTGAAAACCCGCAACACGAGTACACCAAACAGCTTTTGGATGCGGTTCCTTCTGGGGCAAAAACGGCAGGTAAGGTAAGTGACACCAAGGCTCTGTTGCGAGTGCGTAATTTAGTAACCGAATTTTATGACCGCAACACTGGCAAGCCATTTCGAGCCGTTGATGATGTGTCTTTTGATCTAATACAAGGCGAGATACTGGGTTTGGTCGGCGAGTCAGGCAGTGGCAAATCGACCATTGGCCGCAGTATTTTGAAGCTAGTGCCAGCGCGTGGCGAGGTCACCTTCGATGGTAAAGAGTTGCTGGGGCTTTCGCAAAAAGCCATGCGGCCGATTCGCCGGCGCATGCAAATGATTTTTCAAGACCCTTACGCTTCGCTCAATCCGCGTATGACGGTGTTTGATACCTTGGCCGAACCCTTATTAGTGCAAGGCTTGGCCACGCGACAAACTGTTGAAGCCCAAGTGCTTGAACTGATGGACGATGTCGGCTTGGCGCGAGCGGCAATCAAAAAGTACCCGCACGAATTTTCAGGTGGGCAACGTCAACGCATCGCGATTGGCCGGGCTGTCGCGACCAAGCCAGAATTGATTATCGCAGACGAGCCAGTGTCAGCATTAGACGTTACCATTCAAAAACAAATCTTGGAGCTTATTAAGGCCCTAGTAGATAAACACAATTTAAGCATGTTGTTTGTCTCACATGACTTGTCAGTGGTGCGCGCCCTATGCGATCGAGTGATGGTGATCGAGCATGGCAAGTTGGTAGAAATTGACGACACCGAAGCACTTTGGATGCAACCCAAAGAAGCTTATACGCAGCGTTTGATGGCAGCCATTCCGTCGGTGTAGATCAGGCCTGGCTAGGAGGGTCTGATAGTTACGCTTGGTTGCTGATTTCGGTAGAAAGATCCTGACTTTCGTCAGGATGACTCGGGTTGGTTTTGATTAGTTTGGGTTGGCCCTAATCTTTGGGTTATTTTATGTTGGCCCTAATCCTTAGATTTTTTAGGTTGATCTTAATCCTTAGTTGGTTTTAAACGCTGATTGGCCAACCTAAGCCAACTTAGAGTTGGACCCAATCAGTTATGAGCCATCCCCAATCATCTACGGTCCGTCCCCCTTGACCAGAGAGTCGTTCCAATCCACCAAAAGGCCCGTACTCGGTCACCTACGAGTTGTACCCGATCAACGCGGGCCATCGCTAATTACCTAAGGGCCGTACCCAGTCATCTTACTAGTCGTCAACAATCCCCTGCGAGCCGTCACCAATTACCTGAGAGTCGTCAACAATTACCTGAGAGTCGTCAACAATTACCTGCGAGCCCCCTAACTGGTCATCCTGACGAAAGTCAGGATCTACCCAAAATCAACTCATTCTTGACTAAGGCAACTATGACAAACCCCATGAATTTCAATAACAGGTTGCCGCGCCTCAAAGCCTAGCTCGGCGGCACCTTCTTGTAGAGCTTGAGAGATTGATTCTTTGTTAAGTTCCGCAATGTGTCCGCACACACTGCAAATCAGGAATTGGCATTGGTGTGAATTGCTGGGCGCCGGGCAACCAATATAAGCATTTAGCGACTCGATCCGATGGATTAGTCTGGCATGTACGAGAAACTCTAAGGCCCGATAAGCGGTTGGCGGTGCTGGCTTATGGCCAGCTTGTTGCAGTTTTTGTAAAACGTCGTAGGCCCCAATGGGGTGGTGCTGTGACCAAATAATCTCGAGTACCTGGCGGCGTGTTTTGGTGAGTTTTAAGCCTTGCTTCTCACATTCGGCCACAGCCGTGTCAATAGCCTCGGTTTGGCATTGTTGGTGATCATGATCACCTAGAAATGGGCTGATTACTTGGTCGGTCACCTTGGGTGCTCTTCTAGTTAACGCAATAGGTGTTCAGTTCGCTCGGCGCGGGAACTTGTTTTTTCCAAGCTAAGCAACGGTTTTGCTGCAAACGCCCAAACGAGCGAATCCACGCCTTACCTTGCTTGATTCGTTCGCGTTCGTCTTCGGCCTCTAATAGGCTGGCATAACTCCCGTACAAATAATAAGTCCACTCGACACCATTGCGGCTTGATGATAAGCGTCTAAGATTTGGATCGTTGTTAAACTTTTTTCGTGTTTCAAATTCAGCGCTCTTTGCCGGGTCGTCGAAGCTCGCAAGCTGTAATGTGTAATTGTCTTCAGGTTGGCTGAACAGCCACTCATTTGTTTGCGTAACAGAAGGTGTGACTGGCGACAAATTTTTGACTGGTTCAGCTTTGTCTGTTTTGCTGTCGTTTGCGACGCTTATCTGAACCGATTCATTTGCGCTTGTATCGATACCTGCCAAGGTTGGCTCTTGGGTGGCCACGGGCTTGGTGTCGAACTCGCTGGTTTTAGCCCAGCCTTTGAATCGGGCCGGCGATTGAATGCGATACCATTCATTTTGCTTGTCGATAACGTCTACTTTTTCGTCTTTATCCAACTGGCCAATGACCGTGCCCGATGCAATCAAAGGTACAGAACGAGCATTGACCGAGCTCCCAGTGATTGTTCCGTTTTTGTCTGCCTTTTTATTGTTAACGTCGATAAAGTTCTCGTGAACCCAAACAGGCAAGCCCATCTCTCGGGAGACGATGACCCAGTCATCGGCTCTTTCTACAAGAGTAATGCCATCGCGATTATCCAATATCGTGACTAAAACCGAGCGCTTTGCTGGGTTGGTATAAATAGCCAGCGGGTGTGAGATGTTAGCCGCCTCCACATTAGGCGCAGTGTTGACAATAGTCGGTTCGGCAATAGCTGGCTCTAACTCAACAGTTTCACTTGTTTGGAAAGGCTCAATGGGTTCGGTCTTAGAGACAAATGGTTCTGCTCGATTTGCCCCAGGCCGTAGCTCAGCAGTGGTTACCTCTGTGCTGGCAGGCGTTGCGGGGGGCTGTGCAGCCGTTTTTGGTGTAACTGTTTTTCTATTTGTTCCAGCATTGATCGCTGCGGTGACGCCGTTTTGACTGGATTGACCAGTTTTGGCCGTGTATTGGCCTTTCTCCGCCCAACCCAGTTTTTCAAGTATCTCGATGGATTTGGGTTCTTTGTTTTGCGCAGCACGCTCAAACCAATGTCGAGCCAGTGTGTGATCTTCTGCAAGGCCGATGCCAAGGTAATAAGCCCGGCCAACATTAAATGCCGCCAAAGCGTGATCCTGTTGGGCGGCCTTTAGCCACCAGTTCATCGCCACAGATTCATCTCGTTTGGCACCTTCGCCAGTGAGATAGTGATGGCCCAAGTTAAATTGCGCCAACACATGGCCTTGCCTGGCCGCCTGCTTGTACCAATAAACCGCTTGCTCGTCGTCTGAGCTTGAAAACTGATCGTTCGAAAACAACACGCCCACCTTAAACTGCGCATCGCGATCGCCTTCGTAGGCTTTAATCATCCACTTATCAAGTTCCTTTTGATATTCGCTTTGCAAATTCGGAGACTCGGAGCGGATAGTGAAATCAGTTTGAGCCAGGCTGCTTGAGCTAATTAGCAAGCTCATCATAATCGAAAGGGCGAGACCGCCCGCTTTGCCTTTTACCTTAAACACGCGCGCGCCGTCCGCCGCACTGAATGCCCTTAATGACGAACAGAGAATGTTGCTGACAGTGTGGTCGTTAAAGCCACCTTGGCGGCTGTAATTCTTCGCTATGTTGATGCTGCCCAGCGCTAAGCGAGCAAAGAGATTCATTCGCTGATTAACTTTCCTCATCATCTTTCTTATTTTTAAAACCAACCCTTGTCGCAGAGTGTAGCATTTTCTCCCTATCTATGTATCAGTGGGCATACCGGAAAACCTTGCTCGAATGCCCGCTACTTTGGGCTATGCGAAGCGAAAATTAGGCATCTTAGCGACCCAAGAAGTTTTTTTTTCAAAAGTGCTTGCGTCGTCAGGTCGAACCCATTATCTTTGGGTTCGCTTGAGGGCAAACCACAATATGTAGTGGTTTTAATCTTTTTAGGTCACTTATCAATAGAGTTAGCTAACACCTTGAAAAACCACCTTTAATGGTTTTTAAGGTTGGCGCAACCATTGCATCAGCGCTCGCACAAGCATCAGGGTGTCAGCAGCCGGGGGAATCCACAAAGCTGCCTCTCTTTGTAACAAATGGGTTGGTCAAAAAGCTCCAAAATTGGCGTTGGGCAGGGTAGGAGCGTCAAATCAAAGAGAGCAGTGCCGTATCGCTCAAAAAATGTAAAAAATAGTCAGTAAGTTGTATCACTGGGCCGTAAAAATGAGATTGGGCTTTTTTGGGATCAGTGAGGGTAGTGAAGTAGCAAAGCGAGCCAATAGCGCTCGATTCAATTGTTTTTAAAATAATATGCATAGATCGTGACAGTACGCGCTAACACGACAAGCAGGAACGAATTAGAGGATTAACACCAATGGGAAAGCCCGTGGAACAAATTCAGGCGTCAGCCTTGACCGCCGTTGCAGTAGCGAAAGGCGGCGAAAATAAGTTACGAACGATGGCCCTACAGCCAACCTCAGAAGACATTTGGGATAAGAAATACCGCCTCAAAGACAAGGCCGGCAATGCCGTAGACGAAAACACGCGTGAGACCCTAGAGCGAGTGGCAAGTGCTCTCTCAGGTGTTGAGCAAACCGAAGCCTTAAAAGAACATTGGTATGAGCGATTTGTGTGGGCGCTGGATAATGGTGCTTTGCCTGCTGGGCGGATTATCTCGAATGCTGGTGCGCAAGCCTACAAACCCGCCACCTCGACCATTAACTGTACGGTATCCGGCACTATTACCGATTCGATGGACGACATTCTAAATAAAAACCACGAAGCCGGTATGACTCTCAAAGCGGGTTGCGGAATTGGTTATGAATTCTCGACCTTACGGCCCAAGGGAGCGTACGTTTCAGGAGCCGGTGCTTATACCTCTGGGCCTTTGTCGTTTATGGACATCTTCGACAAGATGTGTTTCACCGTATCCTCTGCTGGTGGGCGGCGTGGTGCCCAAATGGCAACCTTTGATGTAAGCCATCCTGATGTAATGGAGTTTATTCGCGCCAAACGAGAAGATGGTCGCCTACGCCAGTTCAATTTGAGCCTGCTGATTACCGCAGAGTTTATCGAAGCAGTGAAAAACGATGCGCAGTGGAACTTGTCGTTCCCGATTACCGAAAAAGAAGCGCGCGAAGACAAGCTCGATGTGTATAGCGACGAGAGTATTATTTGGCGTCGGTATCCAGCTAGTAATGGCTATGTCAAAAATGAGCAGGGTTTAACGGCCTGCAAAATTTACGACACCATTCCAGCCAACCGTTTGTGGAACATGATTATGACCTCCACGTACGACTTCGCTGAGCCAGGTTTTATTTTGATCGACGAGGTTAACAATAAAAACAACAATTGGTTTGTCGAAAATATACGGGCAACCAACCCCTGTGGTGAACAGCCGTTGCCGCCCTATGGTAGTTGCCTTTTAGGCTCGGTTAATCTAACCAAATTTGTGGTCGACCCATTTACAGATCAAGCGCAATTTGACTGGGATAAATACCGCGAAGTGGTCGCCGTATTTACTCGCATGTTAGACAACGTGGTTGAGATCAATGGTTTGCCGCTTAACGGTCAGCGCGAAGAGATTGAGCGTAAGCGTCGTCATGGCATGGGCTTTTTGGGCCTAGGCTCTACCGTCACCATGTTAGGCATGACTTATGGGGATGACGCGTCGGTTGATTTTACTGAGCAGGTTGCACGTGAAATGGCTATGTCTGGCTGGAACCAAGCACTTGAATTGGCGCGCGAAAAAGGCGCGGCACCGATCATGAGCGAAGAGTTTACGGTTGATGAAGAAATGCTCAGCCTGCGCCCAGAAATGGCCGCCGACGGCTACAGTGTTGGCGACAAAGTTTCTGGCGCTGTGTTGCACGCTAAATACAGCCGTTATATGCAGCAAATCGGTGAGATCGACCCTGAGTTAACCGATCAATTAGCCAGTGTTGGCGCGCGATTTTCGCATCACTCATCGATCGCACCAACAGGCACAATTTCTTTGTCGATGGCAAACAATGTCAGTAATGGTATTGAACCCAGTTTTGCTCATCACTACTCACGTAATGTGATTCGCGAAGGGCGCAAAACCAAAGAAAAAGTGGATGTGTTTTCTTACGAATTATTGGCCTATCGTGAAGTGGTAAACGCCAACGCAATGCCTTTTTCTGAAAACCCAGATGAAGCCTTGCCCGAGAATTTTGTTACCAGCGACAGCATCACACCAAAGCAGCATGTAGACATTCAAGCGGCAGCGCAAAAATGGGTCGATTCGTCTATTTCGAAAACCGCTAATGTCCCTACTGACTACCCGTACGAAGATTTCAAAGACATCTACATGTACGCCTACGACAAAGGGCTAAAGGGCTGCACGACGTTTCGTTTTAATCCAGAAGCCTTCCAAGGCGTGCTGGTTAAAGAAGACGATCTGGAAAACACCATTTATCAATTCACGTTAGACGATGGCTCAACCGTCGATCTAAAAGGTAACGAAGAAGTTGAATACGATGGTGAAGTTCACACAGCCGCTAACTTGTTTGACGCCTTGAAAGAAGGCTATTACGGGAAGTTCTGATTTGTCAGGCGCTGTTGATTCTCAACCAGTAATCCTGAGGTAGGTCAGGAGCAAGCTAGAAAAGATCCTGACTTTCGTCAGGATGACGACATTCGCTTAGTCTTTGCGAACTTGATTCAGTCAGTCATCCTGATACTGACTTTCGTCAGCATGACTAGTTGATTCAGGAACTAAACAAATACGACAAAACAAAGCAAAAAAGTAAAAATGCCCGCTAAAAAGACTAGTGAGGCAAAAGAGGAATCCAAATGGTTAAAAAACTACAAGGCAAAATAACCGGCTATCAGGTTAAAACCGCTGAGCTTGAACAAGCACGCATTGCCACGCCAGAAGAAAGTGCCGAACAGCTAAAGAAAGCCGAAGTCGTACGCATGCACGAGTCGGTGCAACGGCCCGAAGTGTTGGTTGGTTCGACTTACAAGGTAAAAACCCCAGTCACCGAGCACGCGATGTACATTACTATTAATGACATCATCTTAAACGAAGGCACCGAGCACGAAGCTCGTCGCCCATTCGAAGTTTTCATCAACTCCAAAAACATGGATAACTTCCAGTGGGTTGTTGCCCTAACAAGATTGTGCTCCGCCGTATTCAGAAAAGGCGGCGACACCACTTTCATGGTGGAAGAACTCAAAGCCGTCTTCGACCCCAAAGGCGGCTACTTTAAGCCAGGTGGTGTTTTTATGCCGAGCATCGTCGCCGAAATTGGCCACGCCATTGAACGCCACATGAAAATGATCGGCATGATTCCAAGCGACGATTTAGACGAACATCAAAAGGCCTTTCTAGAGAAAAAGAAAGCCGAAATCGAAGCCGCGCAAAGCCATGCAGGCGGCAAAGTAGAAGAAGGCGCTTTCCCAGACTCCGCTACTGTCTGCGCCAAATGTTCAACCAAAGCCGTCGTGCTAATGGACGGATGTATGACCTGTTTGAGTTGTGGCGATAGTAAGTGTGGGTAACGCTTTACTAAGTTTAAGAATGCAATAAGTTGTTGAAAAACATTGATAACTTTCTAATATAAGTTTGCATCTACTAATTTTGTTAAATTTAGTAGATGCCAACTTATAAGCTGTATATACTGATTTATCAAAAATTAGTATATACAGCTTAAGCTATGAAAATACCACTTGAGCCTCCGTCTCGAAATAGCTTCATAGAGAAATTAATAAAAGAGGGAGATTTGGAAAAAATTTCCCTCTTTTTTAGTTCATCTTTTGGTCCATACGACTCGAAGGGGCGATATTCCCACTGGGACAAAGTTAGGCACCTTGCTCCTCCAGAAGGCCTTTCTTCGGAATTTTATTGGCACGCTATCAAAACTGCCAGGACTCAAATAGCTCAGAGCCTGCCTTTCAAAGATAAAAGTGGTCGACCTATTACTTTTTCAATCCCAGATATGGTGATGAGAGATATTTTGTGGATTAGTGAGAATGCAACTGGTGCTATTGCAGCAGACCCTAAAATCTCTGATCAGAAAACTAAGCAAACCTTCATCATTAATTCTCTAATTGAGGAATCAATAAGCTCAAGCCAATTAGAAGGCGCCTCCACTACAAGGCGAGTCGCCAAGGAAATGATTCGTACCGGACGATCGCCTGTAAACACGTCTGAAAAAATGATCGTTAATAACTATCGAGCAATGAAATTTGTAAAAGAATATGTGCACGATGAATTAACAGAATCGATGATATTTCAATTGCATCGTATTCTTACAGAGGGAACCTTAAAGGGCGAGGACGCAAACAAGGCAGGCGTTTATAGAGGCGATAACGATGATATTGGCGTCTATTCGAATGATGATGTCTTACTTCATAGACCGCCCGTTGCATCGGAACTCCCGAAGAGGCTTAAGCTTGTATGTGATTTCGTAAATGATAAATCTGACGACAATAAGACTTATATCCCTCCAGTTATTAAAGCCATAATTGTGCACTTTATGATTGGCTATGATCATCCATTTGTTGATGGTAACGGTAGGACGGCGAGAGTTTTGTTTTACTGGCTTATGGCTAAGGAGGGCTATTGGTTGATGGAGTACTTGTCTATTTCAAGAGTATTAAAGAAAGCTCCTTCTCAGTATGTTCATGCGTATCTGCATACTGAAACTGATCAAAACGATACCACCTATTTTATAATTCATCAGTTGGATGTAATAAAGGCCGCCATAGAAGAGCTTCACGTTTATTTGGCGAGTAAAACTGATCAGCTAAAAAAAGCCCAGCTTGCTTTAGCTGGCTCTGCATTGAAGGGGAAATTAAACTATAGGCAAATAGAGGTTCTTAAAAATGCAATCAAAAATCCTGGCGCTGAGTACACCATTAAAAGCCACCAAACATCTCATGGCGTTGCATACCAAACATCAAGGACTGACTTGTTAGCTTTAGCGGACGAATTCGGGTTGTTGAAAAAATCTAAATTGGGGCTGAAAGATATTTTTGTGGCGCCACGAAATTTAAGGGATCTAATTCGAGAGTATGGATAGTGTTGCAAAGAGTTACACACAGCACTATTTAGTGCTTGTCAGGCCTCAAGAGATTGTTATCTTTACGTAAACAAAAATGGAAATTCGACCCTATCAAGATCAAGATAAAAACGCCGTTGTCGCATTATGGAATGAGTGTGGCCTTGTTGTGCCCCAGAATGATCCGGTAAAAGATATAGAGCGTAAGCTCGAAGTTGACCCTGACCTTTTTTTGATTGGTTTGGACGGTGAAGAGCTTGTCGCGACGGTGATGGGTGGCTATGAGGGGCATCGCGGTTGGATCAATTATCTTGCAGTTAAGCCAAGTCAGCAGCGTGTTGGTTATGGTCGTCGTATTATGGCCGCCGTTGAGACATCGCTCGCGCAACGGGGTTGCCCGAAGATCAACTTGCAAGTTCGTTCAAGCAATACCGCAGTGATAGAGTTTTATCAGTCCATCGGCTATGGTGATGACAAGGTTGTTGGCCTTGGTAAACGACTTGAACATGATTAAGCCTGCATCGCACGCTAAGGCAGACAAACAGAGGTAAAGAATGATCCGATATATTTGTATAGCACTCATCTGCTTTGTTCTGGGTTTTTCTGTAGCGGCACTGTTGCCAGACCAAGAAAGCTCTCTGTTAACACCAGAAATGCTGTTTGCGATTCGTTATCAAAGCTCGGACTATAAACTAACGGCGCTTGAACAGATTAAGGCTGGCGATATCGCCTCTGCTAAAGGCACTCTTGAAGCCTCGCTCATAGTGGACCAGGGCGGCATGCAAGCCTGTGTCACTAATAGCAAACTTTGTTCGACCACATCCAAAGCCGCATTTGAAACATTCATGGAGCGAAAATCGGCTTATCTCGGCCCGTAATTTTAAGTCCATCGACGGGCAAGCCCCGTGTTTTGTTATTCTTAAGTCGATATGAAACTCAGGCCCATCACACTGCAAGATTCGTCTAGGATTGCCGAGCTTTTGAACGACGAAGAGGTCACGAAATGGATGTCTAATATTGCCTATCCCTATTCACTTGACGATGCAATCGAGTGGATTAAAGCTTCTTCTGACAATAAAAAGCTATGGCCGTATGCAATCATTGTTGATTCGCAACTCGTCGGCTGTATTTCTTATCAGAAGAACCCCGATTCAAAACTTGAGATTGGGTATTGGTTAGGCAAAGAGTTTTGGGGGCGGGGCTTAATGACTGAGGCAATCGGCTTACTTTTGCGGCTGCCTGCGTTTATGGGCGTGAAAAACCCCAGCGAGTTTGAGGTTATCGCAAGAGTGGTCGTGGAGAACAAAGGCTCGCAAAAGGCCTTGTTGAACAATGGGTTTGTAGAGCAAGAACCTTGTTTATGCGATAAACAAGGTGAGCAGCTAGAGGCACTGCTGTTTTCACTAAGGATATCCCCTTAGCGCTTGGATGCTCTGTGTGGTTTCACAAGCCGATGGTTGTGATTTGTGACTCTGATTGGCCTTGTTTTGAGAAAGTCGCTTCTGGCGCTCGCGTTTAAATCGTCAAGAGAGGCTCGCAAGACTATGGCCTGCGCTGGCGGGCTTAAGCGGCGTCTGTATAAATATTGAAAGACGGGTTTTCTAAGTTTGCTGCCTTAACGTTTTTAACGAGCTCGCGGCGGAACTCATGAAACGCCTGCAAGAGTTCGGGGTTGTCTGTCGTGGTTCCGCAGTTCACTACCCGGCGTATTACGTCTGGGTACTGCATTTTAATGTCGAGGCCGAATCTTAGTCTGGCCAAGCGAACAAACTGATTCAACAGAATCACGGTTCTCGAGTTTAAGTCGATGACTTTGATCTCGCGTAAACGAATTTTCATAACTGTTCCCTACTTGCTTCACAGTTATAAAGTAGCAAATATTCGCTGCAACGTTGGTCGCTATTTATTTAGACTAAAGTCGGAAAATAAGCCCCGAAAGCACGTATTTGTTTATATAGAGAAACAAAGTCTTAAATCCGGCACTCACTTTAGTCGCAGTTTTAGCTGCCCTGCATCGATTTTACAAAGCGTTGTGACTCAGCAATTGAAGCTTCCATTTGTTCGATCAAGAGGCTTACTTTGGATTCGATCGACGTCAATTCACCGCCAATACCAGCAACAGCTCGAGCATTTAAATTGTGCTTTAGAAACAAGGTATTGTCTTGCAGGATTTGCAGTACAGGTGTCACTCGCTCAGCAGAGGCCCGCATCTTGCCTAATATGGCTTGATAGCGTTGGCGCGTCGTCGCAAGATTGTTTGCGCTGGTGGTGCGTAAGCGGTCGCTGGTATAGGCCTTTAATTCTGCTTCCCACTCTCTAAAAAGATCTTTGGCAACCTGGTCTACCGCTTGAATTCGGTTGTTCAGTTGCTGCGCTTTCGCTTCACTTTTCTCCACGGCTTTCGCCATGGATTTGTATTTTTTCTCTAGCCCAGCCTCATTAACTTGAATCAATTCACTCAGCTCTTCGTAAGCACTTTTTACTTGGGCTTTAGTTTGCTCCTGGGTTTGCGTGGTTTTTTCAATGCGATCAACCAAAATATCGCGCTTGTGTACCCCAAATTGTTCAAGCGTTGAGTATTGGGCGTTTTTGGCGACGCCGCAGGCGCTCAAAGTCAGGGTAAGAAAAATAGCCGTTAGCGCTTTCATGGTAATGCGTTCCTTTAGAGCTTCTTATTTTGTAGATTTATTGGATATTAACAAATTTGCGCGGTGGCATTTAGCTGTGCGTGTTACATTTTGTCAGGCATTGCGCGACGTCGCATGCTTATCTTTTGTTTGTGTTGTCGAGAAGCTATTTATGAATTGGTTACTAAAAATATTGCCGTTGTTTTCAGATACGAAAGCCTTAAAAGGTAAAAAACGTTGGATAGGCTTAGTGCTGCTTTTGTTAACGACTTATCAAACGTTTAGCCCCAACGGCTATGGAGCAAAGTGGGGTATACCCAGCTACGATACGTTTTACCAAGAGCCGCGTGATGTACTCATTACTCGAGTAGAGGCGGCCAGCGATGCGCAGGAAGAAACCGCAGAAGAGTTTCGTTCGGCCCTAGAAGAATTCAAAGCCGTCACCGGTTTCGATGGTGGCGACTTAGAAGCTCAGTTTAATCGTTTGAACGCAGCATACAAAAGCAGTGAGTCTTCAGCCCAAGACGTAACCTTTCGGGTCAATCGAGTGGTTGGTGCAACCAATCGCTTATTAACTGAATGGCGAGCCGAGCTGGATGAGTATCACGACCCCGCTATCAAGCGTCGAGCTGAGGCGCAATTCGATGTCACTCGCCAACAAGCCGATAATTTGATTGCCGCGATGCGACGAGCCGAAAGTAAAACTGAGCCGGTCTTAGGCGCTTTTCGCGATCAGGTTTTGTTTTTAAAACACAACCTGAATATGCAGGCGATCAGTTCATTGCAGCTTGAGAGCGCCAGCATCGAGCAAGACGTGTCTCAATTAATTGCCGAAATGGAAGCCTCAATAGCTGAAGCCTCTTCTTTTGTCGAAGCGCTGGCGAACTAACGTTGTTCGACCGTCATCTCAATAATGAGTTCGTCGCCATCTTGAATAACCTTGCCGTTTTGCTTCATCGCTAACTCGCCGTTGCCGACCTTTAAAGGTACGGCAAAGCTGCGAACCCGTGTTACGACTTTGCTTTGATCTAGTGCTTCGATATTCACATAGAGATAGATCGACGCTTCTTTTTCGGGTAACACCAGAGACGTAATAAGCGACGCCGAATTCTGCTCTAAGGTTTGTCGCTGAGTTTTTTCGGTAATGATAGCCCAAATACTGAGCTGTCCTTATGCTGAATTTGAATATCCGAAGAATAAAAAAGAGGATTTAAAACGGCGTACTCAAACCCTCTTATTGCTAACAATGTGTGTTGCCAGAAGTTGAACTCGATCGTAAGCAGCTTGCCTAAAGCTCGCATGGGATTTCCATTCAGCTAAGGCAGCGACGCACCTAGCAAGTCTCGTCAAGGCTTGAAAAATTGGTCGCTACATACAAGCCTCGTTCGTTTTATACTCGGGCTTAAATATCCACGTAATCGCCGAAGCTAAAATGGAGTCTCCAGACACTAAACCAAATTCATTATTCACTGGAATTCTTTTTTCATTAGGTGGGTATGCCGCATATTCTTCTCATGACGCGCTGGTTAAAGCATTGAGCGAGTACAGTGTTTTTCAAATACTGTTTTTCGCCATGCTCTTCACTTATGTGCCTTTTTCGGTGAGCCGAATTGTGTCGGCAAAGCCTTTGTCCATGCGCCCGATACATCCTAAGTTAGTGGGCTTGCGTGCCTTGCTGAGCGTGGTGTCGCTGTCGTTGGCATTCTCAGCTTTTGTCAGTTTGCCCTTGGTCGATGTCTATGTGATCCTATTTTGCACGCCACTGATGATCTCAGTCTTGGCGGTTGTGTTTCTCGATGAACGCATAGCCTTTGTTCGTTGGATTTTAATCGTCTTAGGCTTGGTCGGTGTGTTGATCGTATTACGCCCATCAATCGAGAGTGTGCAGCTTGGACACCTATTGGCCTTAGGCGCAGCCTTTTCTAGCGCGGTATCGGCGATTATTGCGCGTAAAATTGGAAGCCAAGAGAACATGGCAACTATGATTCTCTTCCCATTACTCGCCACCATTTTGTTTACCGGAGCCTCGCTGTACTTCGTATACAAACCTATGCCTTTGGAGCATTTGGCCATGATGTTCTGTGTCGGCGCCTTGGGCTTGGTAGGCCAGTATTGCATTTTGACGGGCTTTCGTAATGCGCCCGCAGCGTATGTCGCACCGATGCAGTACAGTCAAATTATATGGGCCATGTTGTTCGGCTACCTTTTCTTTAACGAATCGGTTGATCACTGGGTCTTGATAGGTTCTGCAGTGACCATCGCATCTGGCATCGGGATCATATTGCGAGAGCGAGCCGTATCGAAAATACAAGCCAATTTGAACACGCGAAATGGTCGAGCGGTGGGCGCGCCGTTAATGAAGCACTCAGAGTCGGAACCGAAAAAGTAGTATTGCGCAAACGTGTCTACAGACTCCAGGGTAAAGAGCTAGTTCAGTTAGAAAGTGCGATAGAAAATGAAAATATTCGTGTTTAGCCTGCTGGTTTTGATGATCGTTCTTTACGCTGTAAGCGCACTGGGCTTGTTCTTTTTTCAACGGAACTTACTGTATTTCCCTACTTTTGAATATGCTCATGACTTGCCTGTGTTAACGGTAGACAGCCAGCAAGAGCAAATCGAAGTTTTACTTATTAACCCAGGGCAGGAGCGAGCGATCATCTATTTTGGTGGTAATGCTGAGCCTGTGATTTTCAATCAAGAACCGTTTGCTCAATTGTTTGAGTCTCACACGGTTTATCTTGTCAATTATCGAGGGTATGGAGGCAGTACTGGAACGCCGAGCGAAGAGGCTTTATACCTAGATGCCTTGGCGGTTTACGATGCTGTGCAGCCGCATCATAAAAGCGTCGCCACCATGGGCCGCAGCCTTGGCAGTGGCGTGGCTACCTATCTAGCCGTACAACGCGAGTTGAGCTTTGTTATTCTGGTAACGCCTTATGACAGTATTTCTGCAGTCGCGCAAAAGCGGCTGCCCATATTTCCTGTGTCGGTGTTGCTAAAAGACAAATTCAATTCTAAGGCCAGAGCCAAAAAGATAAGGAGCGATACCCTGCTTATTATTGCTGGGCAAGATCGAGTGATACCACCGGCTCATTCTTATTCTCTGAAAGACGCGTTCGCGCCTGAACTTGTTCGCTCGGTTGAGATTCCTTCTGCCAATCACAATAACGTGACTGCCGACCAAATGTATCAACAATCAATTCGCGAGTTCGTTGGCCGTTTTTAAATACTGTCGCAAATAGTAGGTGATGTTTCGTTTTATTTTTTTGGGTTCAGTTTTGCTAATGAAGTTTACATCGAGATTACTTTGCTTCGCATAGTAGCGGTGCACCACGCTTAGAAATCGATTCATCGACGAAATCATCGTTATCGGCGTTTCTGGAGAAGCCGCTATGATTAGCTCGATCGCATTGTGCGCGCCTGTAATGCGGTGGTTTACTTTAACGAGCTGATCGTGTGCCGCGCCATCACTGGTGTCGGGCAAGTTGCAATCCATTATTGCAAGCATGGGTTTTAAATTTTTTTGAAGGGCGTTTCGCAAGGTTTCCAAGTTGGATATTTTCACGATGCCTAAGGATTGCAATTTCACCTTGTCGCTTTGCGTCGTATTTTTATCACTCTGAAGCTGCTCTATTTCGTCACGAACCGCGGCGATCATCATCGCCATTTGATCTGGATCGTCTTCGATTACAAAAAGAGTTTTTTTCAGTGATTCATTTTTCATTTTAGGTTCATTGATGTCGTTGCAAGGGCGCTGCCTAAGACTAGTTTAAATCACGCCTGAGGCTAGTTTAAATCAAAACTGCTAAGAATATTTTTAATCAAGGTTAAATTGTATGAGAGAAGAAGCGAATAGCCAGCACTAAACCCATATAGAGCAACAATGTGGGGGCGCAAAATGAGCTTATATTCAATTTCCAAAGATGTGGTCGTACCTGCCAAAACGCTATCTCCGTCGATCAGAGGTTTTAGCAATAACGGTGGCGTGGTTATCGATCAAGACGATCAAAAAACCAAGGTCGATCAAGCGATCGAAGCCTTAGTCAAATTCATTCCCGTAGAGGTTGTCGCGCCATATTTGGCCGTTGTGCAGGCGATAAAGCAACAACAACTAAATGGTGTTTCGCTTGAGTTTGTCTACTGGTTTTTCGCGGCGCTAAGCGTTTTCTTTCTCGTAATTTTCAGTGTTTCTCGCGGCCTCAAAAATGCGTCGATACCGCCGGTTCCTATTTTGGTGTGGAAGAGTATCGCAGCGGTGATTGCGTTTTGTTGTTGGGCCTTGATCGTAGCTGATGGCGCTTACAGCGAGAGAGTGGGCCTAGCGGTGGCGACGATTCTAGCGCTATTGATTTCGCCCTTGCTGGTTGCTGTTGATGTGATAGCAGTGCATTTTCTTAGCAAAAAAGAACCGCAGGCCCCGAATGCAGCGCTGGTTCGAAACCTTTCTCGCTATGGCTTTGAATTCGATGACGCTATGGTGAGGAATTTCACTCAATCGAGTAGCGTCGAACTTGCAAGCGCGGCCCAAACAACATCGCCCAGTAAATCAGGCGTGTTTCCGGCATATCATTTTGATGTACCGGCGGGCGCCACACTTCTGACATGGGTTGAGCCTATTTTAAATTCGGATGGCGCGGCACCATTGTATTCCGCCGAGCTGGATATCAAGGTTTTCGAAGGAGACAAGCTTGTTGATGAACGCCTGGTTGGCGTTGATGCAAATAATCCTCACCGTCACGTCCTTGGTAACGATCCCAGATACTTTCATGAAGTTGATTTCGGGTTTGGGCGAACCGATGGCACTGGTTTGAAGATCGTTTCTAAAGTGGTCGACGATGCCGGGGAAATCATCGGCGAGGTAGAAGAGCGCAAGGTGCTGTCTAGCACTTACTCAGGCGGCCGTGTGATGACGGATATTTTTATGAAGGCGGAGGCGTAAATTATGAGTAAGAAAATAATCGCCTCCCTGAGTCTTATTGGTTTTGTCATGGTAACAACGACACAGGCCAATCAAGCAGAACAAGATCTCGAAAAGGAGTTAAACAAAAATACGGCGGCAATTTTGACTTCCGGTGCAGGCTCGCTAAATCAATTGGGCGGATTGATCGATCAATTTTTGCCTGAGTTTGAGGTAAGCGGTTTTGCTGGAGACGAGAATCAACCCTTATCAATAGAGCGAAATATTCAGCTTGGGCGGTTTGGGCGAGATGCTAAAGTTCAGGTGGTGTTCAATCGAGGGTCCGAAGTTCTGCCAGATATTCGCCTATGTTGTCGGACGAGCAAGCTACTCAGTTCGCAGCTGAGCTAAATGATACTGATGATTTTGAGCTTAATTTTTCGTATGAATTTCTTGGAAAAAAACTAGGTCGAAATGCAGCGCCGCATCTAAAGGACTTTAATGATATCTACAACAAGTACGTTAGCGAAGATCAAACTCTTCAAGATGCCAAGGAGAAAACCAATCAAGCAAAGAGGGCACTCGAATGCATTATAGTAGATCGATCGGCTATTAAATCTGACAACTATTGCGAGGATGGAGCAAGGTTGATGTCTCAAATTGACTCTACGACAGTAGAATTTGGCGGCGAAGATTATTGTTCAAAGTTGGTTGGCTTAGATAACGCCAATGTCGAGATGCGTGATGTTTGTACTGAATTAGGTAAGGCGGTCGCGACTGAAACTACCACACGTAACGCCCTAGCTAAACGTAGCAACATCTCCACCTTTGGAGAACTTCTGAACAACCAACCTGAGCTTCAATTGAAGGCCTCATATCGAGATCGTGACGAGTTGATTGGGCCAGACGAACTTTCGATTCGCCTGAGTTATAAATTTGGTTCGGTTAACCTCAATTCGTTAAGAAGACAAGTTCCGATACAGTCTTTGGCATTAATGACCGATCAAGATGCGATTAATGGGAACTTAAAGCGATACGAATCGCTGGCGAGCAAGGCCAAAAAGCTGAGATCGTCGGGGCAATTCATCGCGTCTATTGAGTATACCGACATTGATGATCACGTATTCAATCGCGATGAGCTTAGCTTTTTTAGAGCAGGCGGACAGCGCCTAACCGGCTCTCTAATGTATGGCTTGCCAATCTCGTATAACGCAGCTGACGATGTGCGTACACGCTTTGATTTAACCGCGCAACTCGAGTTGCCGTTGGGGTCGACGCCGGGTGACGATCGGCTTGTGGCGACCGGCGTACTAACCTACAAAGTGAACAACAGTTTTTCTATTCCTTTGACGATTCAGTACGCCAACCGCAGTGAGTTCTTAAACGACGACAACGATCAAGTATTCGCCAATATTGGCTTTAAATACGATTTTAGTTTTAAAGAATAATCGACGCTGTAGTCGCTTACTTCGCCCAACCGCGATCACTTATTAAGTAGGTTGCAAAGCTTGCCAGCCAATGCGAGCCCGAGTAGTGCTCATCAGAGACGGCAGCAACCCCAGTTTTGGCGTGGACATCGGCCGCTGAGTTTAGAGCTGCCTTGCGCTTGTCGTCTTTGGGTAGAGCCCGAGCAAGATTGTAAAGATTCCATGCGCGCGAGGAATTAACGCCATCTAAATGGACTAATTTGCCATCGCTCGCATCTTTAACGATGCCGGGTTCTAACCAGTTTGACGAACCGTCATTTGGAATGCCAGGTAAAAAAGCGCTTAACCATGTGGCGAAGTCTTGTTTGTTTAAGATTCGGCGCATTAAGTCGGCTTCCATTAAACACGGTGATAAAAAATCTTCGCCACTGGGTTCATATTCAATAGGGCAATCGACATCATTTTGATGAAAGGCCAGCGACTTCTCGACAATTAGTTTTTCCATTTCGGCGTCGCCAACTTCGCGTGCCCAATCAAGCATCAAGCCAAAGGCAAACGCACTTTGATTGTGTGTACCAAGGCGAATAGGGTAAGCGAGGTTTGGCATCCATTCTTTCAAGCTTGCTGCGATATCGGTTTCAAGTGGCTTTAGTCGATTAAGCCACTCTTGAGCCTTTGGATGTCGCCATTGGCGAAGTTCGGTCGTGAGTTGCAAATACCATGCTAAGCCATAAGGGCGTTCCCACGACCCGCGCGCGGGGCGAGAAAAGTTAGCCACCTCACCAGCGAGATTCTGTTCGTTGAAATTTTGATCGAGTATCTCCAAAGCCTCATCACGCCAATCGGCATTTTGATCTCCAACATGGAGCAAGCGCACAAGCAGCCAGTGACCGTGTACAGCGCTATGCCAATCAAAACAACCATAAAACGTAGGGAAGATTTCTTTCGGCCGGCCAATGGCATCGGCATTATCGGTAGTGCGAGAAATCTTATTGGGAAACTCTTTTTGAATGCAGTCCAAAGCAAGGCGTGCAAACCTTTGTTCGAGTTCGGGCGACAACTCTTCTGATACGCTCACGGGACTGCCAAAGAAAAAGAATGATGAGATGACCAAGGAGAAAATTATTTTCATTTTAATGTAACTTGATGGATCAGCGACATTCAGAGTATAAACCTCTTTAGCCAGAGTGAGGCAAAGCAAGGAAAAAAAGCGAAGATGAATATAAATAACCAGGCATCTCAGCCGATCAACGAAGACGAAGAATTACAAAATTTACTTGAGGTGTTTATTGAATATCGGCAGATGATCGATGACGAGGATACGAGCTCGAACGTCTTGATCGCGACCAAATGGCTCCTTTGCTTATAGAGCATTTGGACAGCGATGAGTTCAAAAAACATTGGGTATCACAAGCGGTAAGATACTTAAGCCGGGTGTAATAAGTTTTCACACCAGCAACTTAAGTTAGCTTACTTAACTGCATTTCTATGTGCAGCGGTTTAAAACCTAATTTTTCATACGCGCGTATCGCCGCTGTATTTTGTGCATACACGTCTAGGTAGAATGTATTGATATTTTTGTCTTGTGACCACGTTAACAATCGTTGCATTATTTGTTGAATAAGGGCCTTACCACGATGATTGGGCTCGACATACATAAACCCAAGATAACAGTGTTGCGGGTGTTGAAAATACGGTTTCGATTCGCGAATTTGAGCATAGCCACAGGCGACAATCTGATTTGTGTCTTCAATGCGGCCTAGGTCTTCAGCCACTAGTAATAAACTTTTGGGTGAGCTGATAAGCGCGTCAAGATCGTAGTAGTGTGGTTGCCCGGCTCGAATGTTGGCGTTAAACGGGCGTTCGGCTTCAACAACACCTTGTTCAAGCTCTCTTAGTCTGGCGAGATCAGTGATTTGGGCTGGTCGAAAATTCACAAAGCGCTCCGAATTGATATGAAACGCCGCTAGCTTACCTTTATTATGAGTTTGGTGTGGTGCCGAACTCGACAATCAACTCCGGGTCAGCGCAGCTTGTGCGAACACCCTAGTCAAGTCCAAGTAACCCAAGTAGCCAAAACGGTTAACAATCAAAATTTTGGCGTCCCAATCGTCTTGGCCATTGCCTGGCGCAAGTTTGATCGGTGTGAGCTTGCTGCAAAAAACGAATGCAAACCTTGTCTGTCGCTTGCCAAAATACGCCATATTCCTGCGGGTGTGACTGGTCAGAGAAGTGAAGAAATTGAGTTATCTGGAAAGCCAGTTAATAAAAAGAAAAGATTAAATTTTACTGACTTTTATAATTTTGTAACCAAAGATGCGCGTAGTTAGGGGCCGATACTTTTGTCTTCTAATAGGCAAATGCTCCTTCAGAAATGGGGCTAGGATCTAAGGAGTCTGTCACTCGGTCACGGAGATTTCGGATCATGGCGAACAGTTTGTCTAGTAATTCTCAATTAGACACAATGTTGTAAAACTCTTTTACAAACGGGCTTGCTTGCACTTCCTATACTGATTGTCTTGAAAACAACTTTATTGGGAACAATCATGGGTGACTTAATTAACTCTATTAAATCGGTGTTAGGGCCGGTTGGCTCGAGCACTCTGGGCCATGCCCTAATAGGCTTGGCTATCTTGGTGGTCGGTTTGATCGTCGTGAGTTTTATTACAGGGCTGTTCAAAAAGGTTCTAAACAAAGTCGATTTCCTAAATCAACATAATTTGGCGAAGCCAATTGGCTCATTAATTAAAGCCGTATTGACGATTTTTGTGTTGATGGCGGTCTTGCAGCACTTTGGCTTAACTGATGTATTGGCACCGTTGAAAAACATGGCTGACCAATTTTTAGCCGCAGTTCCACGAATTATTGGTGCTGGTGTTGTTGGCTATGCGGGCTGGGTTATTGCAAAAATCGTATCTGAATTCGTCGGTGTCGGTTTAGGAGCTGTTGATCAACAAATAGCCGAACGCACTGGCAATGAAGAAATTAAAGTGTCGAAGTTCGGAAGCGCCTTTATCTTTGGTGGCATTTTATTGCCGATCGTTGTCGCTGCCTTAGGTGTGCTGAATATTCCATCAATCAGCGTACCGGCTACGCAAATGATCAACGAGTTGATGGCCGCTGTGCCCAACATTGTTGGTGCAGGCATTATTTTGTTGGTGACTTATTTTGTTGCCAAGTTTGTTGTGTATATGTTGACCGGCTTGTTAGATGGAATGAACGTCAATGAGTTGCCTGCCAAAATGGGTATTGCTCATATGTTTAACGACTCGTTCACGGCTAATAAGTTGATTGGCTCAACAGTTATGTTCTTCTCAATGTTAACTGCAACCACTGCTGCGATTAATACTTTGGGCATAGACGTGATCTCTCAGATTTTCGCTAAAGTTCTTGAGTTCGGGGGTGGAATCTTGGTCGGCGGTTTAATTTTAGTCATCGGTAACTTCTTGAGTTCAATTGCACATCAAAAATTGACCGAGTCGGGTAGCGCAGGCATGGCTAACATTGCTCGCATTGCCATTCTTGGATTGGTGTTGGCGATGGGCTTACGGTCGATGGGTCTGGCCGACAACATCGTTAATATGGCGTTCGGTTTTACCATCGGTGCCGTCGCAGTAGCCACTGCGTTAGCCTTTGGCTTGGGCGGTCGCGATGCAGCCAAATCCGTTGCTGACCACTGGGCATCCAAAATCAAAAACTAATTGATTTAAGTTTAATCTTAATTGGGGCTGACTGTTGTCTGCCCCTTTTTTTTGTCGATATATCGCTTAAATCGGCGAACCTCACTTAACAAAGTTTAACAACAGTATTGGAATTTAAAATGAAAAAATTACTATCAACAATTTTGCTGACAACCTTATGTACTCCTATGGTTGTGAGTGCCGAAGGTTGGTCCGGTCAGGGTGAAGCAGGTTTGATTGTTGCCAGCGGCAACACTGACAGTGAAAACGCCAATGTCGGGCTTAGCTTCAAAAAAGAAGGCGAGCTATATCAACATGAATTGGGTTTCGGTCTGTATCGTGCCTCAAACAATGATGTTGATTCGGCTGAGAGTTTTAACGCTGACTATACGATTAAGCGCAACCTGTCGGAACGACGTTTTGTCTTTGGTTCAGTGTCTTTTCTCGATGACCAATTCGATGGCTTTACCGAACAATTAAGTGCGTCTGTAGGGTATGGCTACAAGATATTTGATAGTGAGCCTCGCGCTTGGGATGTTGGCATCGGTGTGGGTTATCGTGATACCAATGAGTTAATTCGCTTGGATGACGGCAGCGAAGTTGAAGGCATGGATCTCAGTGGCGCGACCTTGGTTTTGCGTTCAAACTATCGAAACAAACTAACGGCGAACACCGAATTCATCGACGCTTTTGTCGCAGAGATTGGAGCGGATAACACATTTGTTGAGAACGACGCCGCGATTGTTGTGTCGATGAACGAGCGTTTCGCGTTAAAAGCGGGTTTGTTGATTCGCCACAACACTGACCCAGCTCCGGGCGCCGAAGAAACTGACACGATAAGCAGCGTAAATTTAGTGTATAACTTTAACTAATCTTATTAGTAAGACATTAAGTCAGGAGCTTTCGTGGAATACATCAACACCTATTTGCCTTTGATTCAAGAAAACGCGCTGCTTTACGGCGTTAATTTTATAAAAGCCATAGCGATATTTATTGTTGGTCGATGGATCGTCAAACTTATCTCTAAAGCAATTGGTAAGGGAATGGAGCGTTCGGGTACCGATCCAATGCTGTCGCGCTTTGTTACCAATATTGTTTATGCCTTGATGCTGACCTTTGTCATTATCGCTGCAATTTCCCAACTTGGTGTGCAAACGGCGAGTTTGGTCGCGATTTTAGGTGCAGCGGGTTTGGCGGTAGGCTTGGCTCTGCAAGGTTCGCTTGCTAACTTTGCGGCCGGAGTAATGGCCATCATTTTCAGGCCTTACAACGTTGGCGATGTAGTTGAAGTGGCTGGTCATACCGGGCAGGTTGAAGAGGTTGATATTTTTACGACCACCTTGCGCCTGCCTGATAAAACCAAAATCATTATCCCCAATGGTCAAGCCTTAGAGGGCCCCATCGTCAATTTTACTGAAGCGGGTGATCGACGCATGGACCTCTCGGTGGGCATTTCCTATGATGCGGATATTCAGCAAGCGCGCGAGGTTATTCTAAAAGCCATTGTAGCGTCAGACTATGTGCTGGATAGCCCGGCGCCGAGTGTTGGGGTGACTGAGCTGGCTGATAATAGTATTAATCTTACGGTGCGCCCATGGGCTAAGGCCTCTGACCATCCCGCCGCTACTCTAGAGTTATTAGAGCGTATTAAGGTTGCTTTGGATGAGGCCAAGATTGGTATTCCTTATCCTCAGCGTGATGTGCATATTTATAACCATTCTTGAGTGCGAACGTTGTTCGCCCGCTTCAATGTTGGCGATCGACTCATTTTTATAAACGGCATTCGTTTGAGTGCCGTTTTTTTATGAGCATTAATGCTCGCACGTCGAAAAGCGAGCCGTGATAACTCTTGTGCACGATTGCGAGTCACAAATAGGAAAGCATTGGCAATGAAGGTCAGAACCGTATTGACCAAGTTGCTAGCCTAAATCAGTGAACTTTCGCTTTGCGTGCGATTCACCGTACAATGCAAGATGCTATGAGCATTTCATTACAACAACGCGGGTTCTCTCTTTTGGAGCTGATGGTCGTTATTGGCATCATTGCTATCTTGGCGACCTTGGCAATCCCATCTCAAGCTGGTCGCGTAACCCAAGAGCGCGTTGTCGAAACTCTAGAGCTTATCGAGACGTATAAAGGTAATGTCAATACGTTTTATCAATTGTCTGGCGGCGAATTTCCGACCGACAACGAAGCCGCTGGGATGCCTGAGCCTGAAAAAATCAAGGGTTTGTATTTGCGAAAACTGGAAGTACGAGAGGGTGCTATTCATCTAACTCTGGGGCAAAACCTTCCCAAGCAACTACACAATACAATAGTCAGTCTACGCCCGGTTTATGTCGAAGATGCCGTGCAAACTGGTTTGTCATGGGTATGTGCAGGTCAAAAAATCCCGGATGGGATGCAGGTGGCAGGCAGTGATTTAACCAATCTAGATCTGCAATTTTTACCGGGGCGGTGCCGTTAAACAAGATGCCGTTAATAAACAGTGAGTGATTATGATTAATACCAAACGAGTTGTATTTAGACTAGCTGGCTTAATGGTGATATTGGCCTTGGCTTCTTGTTCAACGCCCAAACTCGCAACCACTATGGAGGTGGTCAATAAGGCGAGTTATACCTTGAGCGAGAATTACGCGAACCATCGTGCACATCAACACCTACTAAAAGTCGGCGACTACGAAATTGCCTACCTCGATTTAAAGGCAAGTGATTCAGCGCCGGTGCTAGTGCTGTTGCATGGCGTGCCAAGTTCGTCGTGGTTGTATCGAAAAATGCTCCCCGAATTACAAAACTCTTTTCGAGTTGTGGCAATTGATTTGCTCGGTTACGGCACCAGCGCTAAACCCAAATCGAATGGCTCTACATACAGCCGAGAAGCGCAAGCGGATTATGTACAGGCGGTTCTAAATCATCTAGACGTCGATCAATACCAATTGGCCTTTCATGATATGGGCGGCCTTGTGGCATGGGAGTTAGTCGAGCGAGATTTGCTTGGCCCAAAAGCAATTCAAACCTTGTTTGTTTTAAACACGATTATTTCAGAAATCGGATTCAATCATCCCAAGGTGAAGAAGGGCGTCATGGCTCGTACCATGAGTAACGCGTTTTCCAATGCCGCCACCAGCGCAGCTGCGCTAGAGCTTACCTTTAATAATATGGGTTTAAGCTCGAACGCCGACCTCAGTGAAAAAGAGTGCTTTGGTTATGTTGCACCGATGCGAGAAGGGTCGAGTGATGCGCTGTATGAATTCTATACTGGGTTTGATGAAGCGCTGTTTGCGCGCTTGTCAGATCAAATAATGGCCCTTGAAGGTTTCCAAGGTGAGGTGCATGTTTTTTGGGGCGCGCAAGATAAAGTCTTGACCACTGAACAGCTGCCGGTGTTAGAAAGTGCCCTCAACCAAGCTCAGGTCTTTAAAACCATTTACGAAAATCAATCTCACTTTCTACCAGAGGAAATCCCTCTAAAGCTGGCGGCGGCCTTTAAACAGACCCAGCAATAGATAGACAAGAAGGCCCAAGACCAGCAAGATAACTAAGGCGTAAAAAATAAAGAACCCTTTATCTGCGGCCATCTTTGATATAACGCGATGAGCGAGTAAACCTTTGGGAAGCCCCTCGGTGTTTACAAACTGAATTCTAGGTGGGATGAAGTCTTGATACTTCGCTGCTTCTTGTTTACCAACAAGGCGAGTTCGATGCAAAACCAAGGTGCATTCGCCACATCCCATAAGATCAAAGCGAAGCCTTTTGAGGCGTTGTTGTGAATGCAATGGCGCAAAGGGTATAAACAGTTTCTGCTGGTCTGGCCAGGCTTCGCCGCCTCGGTCAGTTGCGAAATGGACTGATCGCTTAGCACTAATGCCATGGCGATCAGTTTGCCAAAATAGTTCAAAGTGATGCACTGGGTGAGGTACATCGTAACTGAATTCAAAATACACACCAGCCAATTCTTTGAAGGGCAGGTTGATCTCATCTTTGTTTAAAATGCGCGGATCCCAGTTGCCATGTTTAAATTGGCCTGGGCCTACTTGAACAAAACCTTGGCCGCCCCAGTCTTCAGGCGCAATATCAAAGCCAGAGAAAGAGCGAATACGGTTCCGCCATGCTGGCGGTACAAGTGTTGCCAGCTCGGCCGTCTCGCTTTGCCACTGCAATGGCAATACTTTAAATCGGCAGGCGCAATTATTTATGTCTACCCGCAACTTGGTAATTTGAGAGGCAATCTGGGGATGCGGCAAATAAAAACGCAGAGATTGGCTGGTGAATTCGACACGATGCTGTTTTGAGAAGCCTCTAGATACGCCTAAAGTATCCGTTTTTGCCGCCCAAAAAAGCTCAACGGAATACTCTTTTTTTGCTAAAGCGGCATCCAGCGCTTCGAGCTCGACCAAGAGCCCTTGCTGAGCATAATTGACGTTTTCAGGTACCGAAAAGTGAAGCTGCGGGTCGTTTTGTTTTAGTTGAAAGTGATTGTTGCCTAGGGCTTCTCCATTTATTACGTCGACGCTGGCCCGAGTTAAACCATGTGCGCCGAAAAAACAGAGACAAAACAAGGCTAAACAAAAGCGGTGGCCCAAGCTCTTCATCTCAATGTCTCGCTGCTCTTGGCAAGTGTGTCGCCATGTTTGGCGTTCAGTAGTTTCCAAAAAAGAACAGCTTGGGCCGCGACTAGAATTGAAAAGAAGACTTGGCGCATGTTTGCCGCGCTAACTACCTGTGCTAGACCAATAGTCTGATTGTAGAGCTGACCGATGGTCGGGCGGCCAAAGAAGGATGCATCCAGTGGCGTCAATAATAGCCCGGTAAAGTGGGCACCACTTGAATCAAAGCACCAGTACGCCAGCCAAGCAAACGACATGACAACAACAGCAAACCACGCGCGGGGTACGTAACGTAGGCTGAGTAAAGCTGGTGCGATTGCCCAGGTGTAATAGTGAGCGCTGTATAGCCCAGCTAAGAAGAACGGTAATATCAGCGCCGTGGCCCCGGTTACAAAAGCGCGATCGCTATCGCGAATATGTTGTTGAATCATCCACAAGGCAGCGAAACTCGAGACCGCGATAAACGGAAGGATTAACCCGTCTTGATTGACAAAAATTGATTTCTTAAGCCATGGAATTTCTACCAAATTACTTTCTTGAATAAACACCGATTGCAGTCCAAACCAATGCTCCATAAAACCAGGTATACGCCAAGCGACTAGAACAATCATGGCGCTTAGAATGGGTGTTCGCCAACTGCGATTCTGTCGCGCCCAAACCCATAAGGCGAAGAAAAAGGCAGGCAAAAATAGAGTGTTTATTTCCCTCGCATGCAGCGCTAATACAAACGCGAAGCTCGCTAAGATCAAGCGTTTTTGTTGTAAGCCATACGCACTAAGAATGACGAAAAATAGCGAGATTACCTCAAAGCGCCCGAAGATATAGGTGGCGTAAAGGGTGACTGGGTTAAATAACCACAAGCATAAAATCGCTAGGCGATACGGTTGGCCCTTAAAGAACAGCCAAATAAGCCAAGCGCACAAACCATCGAAGACCAAATAAGGTAACTTGAATAGAAACAAATGGCGGAAGACGCTGGCATCGCCGGTAAATACAAAGTGATCGGTGGTGGTTGCGCTGGCGTAAGGTACCGAGAGATAAAACAGCGTGTCGGGCGACACCATGAACGGTTTAGTGAAAAAGTAAAAGAATCGCTCCACATAAAAAATGCTAATGCGGGTAAAGCTAGGGTAATACACCGCATTTTCGCTGGCATAGTGAATACGTCGCATCTCGCTCAATAGATCCATGTGCAAGAAGAACGGCATTAAAGCCAATCGAATCAATAGAGCAAGCAGCAAACAAATCCAAAGCGCTTGTTTAGTTGTTATCGCATTATTGATGATTGGGTTCATGATCAGCGATATCGTTTCGCTTTTGGTCAATGACTAAAGCAAGCAGTATATCAAAGCCGGGCCACGTTTAGCTTGTGTTACTCGACGCTCAGAACTACCGGGGTGTGGTCTGATGGGCGCTCAAGTTTGCGTGGCGATTCGTCGATATCGCAGTCTGTTGCGCGGGCTAGCATGGCCGCTGAAGTTAGGATGAGGTCGATCCTCAATCCTGCGTTTGCTCGATAACCCGCGCCACGGTAATCCCACCAAGAAAATCGCTCGCCTTCAGTGTGAAAGGCTCGAAAGCTATCGTATAAGCCTTCATTCATTAGGGTCTGTAGCATCAGCCGCTCCAAATCCGAGCAGTGTATTTTGCCTCGCCACGCCTTTGGATCATGAACATCTAGATCACTGGGCGTGATATTAAAGTCGCCGACTAAGACTACTTGCTCGTTGTCTGCCAGATGTCGGCGCATGGTGTGGCGAAGCGAATTGAACCACTCGCGCTTATAAACAAACTTCTCTGAGTCTAGCGCCTGCCCATTAGGGCAATACACATTTATCAAACGCAGTGTCGAGTTATCACTAAGTACAATCTCGGCGCTGATGTATCGGCGCATTGGGTCGTCGTAATTATCCAGATGCTTCTCAATACCACTTAGCTGATGCCGGCTAATGATGGCAACCCCGTTATACGTTTTTTGACCTGTGTACGCGCAATGAAACCCCTGTTCTTCGAATTCTTTGATCGGAAACTCCTCATCCGTCATTTTGAGTTCTTGCAAACAAAGCACATCAGTTTGCGTTGTCTGTAACCAATCGATCACGTGGGGTAGGCGAACACGTAAGGAGTTCACATTCCATGAGGCAATTTTCATAAACTAGCTCGCGCCGTTGATGGCGTTATTGGGCTTAATAGAAAGTATAGTTCGGGGCCGGTTCAGTTCGAAAGCAGAGTTGAAAAAAAGTCGAAAGAAAACCTGAAAGCCCAAAAAAAGGAATTGAAACTAAATAACAGCTGAAACTAAACAAAAACCAAAATTATTAAGTGTGAGAGCCGCCAGAGTTGCAGTGGTGGTGCCTTTTAATCGCGCAATAGTAAGTTTTAAGGCGCGTCGTCGGCTGCTTGGATTTGATAGCCGGCTTGTTCGAGAGCTCGGTCAATGTCGTTTAAATTGCCGCCTTGAATTAGTTCTGTACCGATAAACAAAGTTGGCACAATTAAGCTGTCGGTGCGTTCTAGAATCAAACTCTGCGCTTCCCTGTCATCTTGCAATGGCAATTCAGATACGGGTATGTTTTGTGAGCGTAAATGCGTTAGTACTTGGGCGCACATCTCACATTCGTCTACAACATAGACTTCTACCGGGCTTTGATTGACCGTATTTTTGCCTGAGGCACCGTCGCTGGAGCTATTTTTGGTTGAACCCTCTTCGAGAATCTTTGCACCTTTTGGGGGCGGCTGATCTTGATAAGAAACGCGGCCTTCTTTATCAACCCATTTGTAGAGTTTGCTGGCGTTAGCGGCGGGGCTGCTCAGTAATAAGCCAATCGCAAACAAGGCGACGCCACTGGAAATCAAAAATTTTATGTTCATAAATTGATGAATAGCGCATTTTTAACAAGATTACCAGTATTCGCAGATTAGAGGTCTATGCGCGCAGTTATATGGCTATTTTTCGCAATTGGGTTCAGCAACTTACGTTCTGTTAACGCATCTTGCTTCGCGCCGATAAAACTCATAATCTCGGTGTAATCTAATCTTCCGCTTTGACTAACCCTACTATGTTTTATCGACCGTCTTTTCGCCAAGTTATTTTTTCTGTATTCATCAGCCTGCCAATGGTTGCCTATAGCCAAACCGAACTTGAACAATTCGAAGAGGTTGCCGAGGCAATGTCTGCAAAAATGAATGAGTTGTTCTTAGTTCAAGACCCTAGCCTCAAAGAAGTGCTGCCTTCCACGGATTGGGATGACGAGTTTCGTAGTGCCGCAAAATGCGTGCTTGATTTGTATCGCAGCGAAGCCGGAGATGAGTTTGTCGCGCAAATGTTGGAAAACGGAAAAAAATTCGCGAGTTCCGAACTCACTAATTTTGACGACATCGAAAAAGCACTCGACTTTATGCCTGATGGCATTAGTGATGCCCGCCAAATAGCGATTAGCCAAGAGTGTGGCATGACCGATTTAACACTCAAGCGCATGCAAGAAAGCGGTTTTACCGATGCGCTAAGAGGGAAGGCACCAGCGGCAAACGAAAGCGAGTAGAGCCAGAGCGGTAGCCGCAGGTTTAGTCGAGAATCGATTCGCCTGCGGTAAGCTGTTGCAAGGTTTCTCGCTCGCGTACTAAGTGCGCTACATTGCCGTCAACCATAACCTCAGCAGGTCGGCGGCGTGTGTTGTAGTTGTTGGCCATAACGAACCCATACGCACCAGCGGATTGCACTGCTAACAGGTCACCGGCTTTTACTGCAAGCGTGCGCTCATAGCCTAGTACATCGGCGGATTCGCAGACGGGGCCGACCACATCTAATACTTGGCTTGGTTCGCTGTGATTGCTGGCGTTGATAATATCGTGATATGCCTGGTACAAAGATGGGCGAAGCAAGTCGTTCATGCCAGCATCAACGATGGCAAACTGCTTGCTCGCATTTTGTTTCAGATATTCAACTCGCGTGAGTAAAATACCGGCATTGCCAGCAATGTAGCGCCCGGGTTCTATTGCGATGGGCAAGGAAATGCCGCGCGCCTTAATGCCATTTAGCATGGCGCCCACATATTCTTGTGCAGTCGGTGGTGTTTCGCCTTGATAGTCAATGCCGAGCCCGCCACCTAAATCCAGTTGTTGCAAGGCAATGCCGTTGTCGGCGAGGCGTTCAACCAAATCCAGTACTCGCTCGAGGGCATCACTGAATGGGCTGGTTTTGGTGATCTGAGAGCCGATATGGCACGCTATGCCATGCACTTCAATATTGGGCAAGGAGGCGGCTCGTTGGTAGGCCTCAAATGCGGCGTCCATACGCACGCCGAACTTGTTTTCTTCCAAACCGGTTGAAATGTAGGGATGTGTTTGTGGGTCTACATCGGGGTTTACTCGAAAGGCAATTGCGGCACGCACGCCAAGCTGGCTAGCAACGTCTTGCACTCGATCAAGTTCGGCCAATGATTCGATGTTGATGCTTCGTACGCCTTTTTCGAGAGCGTATCTGAGTTCGGCTTCGCTTTTAGCAACCCCAGAGAAAACCACTTTGCTGGGGTCGCCGCCGGCTTGCAACACCCGATGCAATTCCCCTTGAGAAACAATGTCAAACCCGGAGCCAAGGCGAGCTAAGACATTTAGCACCGCCAAGTTGCTATTGGCCTTAACCGCGTAGCAAATAGTATGCGGGTGTGAACCAAAAGCACTATCTAAATCGCGCCACCGATGCTCTAAAGCGGCACGAGAATATACATAGGTCGGGGTGCCATGTCGTTGAGCAATGTCATGCACGGCTACGTCTTCGGCGAATAGCCGACCATTTTGGTATGCGAAAAAATTCATTTGATTTGGCGCTAAATTGCGCCCAGATTATTCCCCTTCGGGGTCGTTGGTCTCGCTCTCGTCTTGGACTTCTAACACGGCTTCAGATTCGCTTTCGCTACCATCGTCCGGCGAGATTTCATTGGGCAGGCCTTCTTGAGTTCGAGTGATATCCTCAGGTGGCCGGTCTACAATTAAGGGGCCTTTTTGACCACACGCACTTAACGTAAAGGCTAGGATTAGGCACGCAATCGCGCTGTACTGTGTTTTATTAAGCTTTTTCATCATCTTATTTTTTATGTAAAGTCATTGCGCTTGCAAGTCGTTGTCGCGCATCGGCTAGGGCTTCGGCTACCCGCGCGGGCGCAGTGCCGCCGAAGTGCTTGCGCGAATTTACCGAGCCTTCGAGGCTAAGCACGTCGTAAACATCGTCTTCGATCATCTCACCAAACGATTTTAGCTCGTCGAGTGATAGCTCGTTTAGGGCCTTTTTGTGCTCGATGGCGTATTGCACGGTGCCACCGACGATGGCATGTGCATCTCGAAAGGGCACCTCGCGTCGTACCAGGTACTCGGCCAAATCGGTGGCTGTAGCATAGCCTTTGAGCGCCGCGTATTCCATGTTTTCGGGTAAAAAACGAATGCTTGGAATCATCGCGGCAAACACCTGTAAGCTACTATGCAGTGTATCAATGGTGTCGAAAATCGGTTCTTTGTCTTCTTGGTTATCGCGGTTGTAAGCCAAGGGTTGGCTTTTCATCAATACCAATAGCGCTTGGAGGTTGCCAATCACACGGCCACTTTTGCCTCGAACCAATTCAGCAATATCTGGGTTTTTCTTTTGCGGCATGATGCTTGAACCGGTACAAAAAGCATCACCAATTTCAATAAATCGATAGCTCTCTGAGGCCCACAAAATCAGTTCCTCGCAGAAGCGCGATAAATGCATCATCACCAAGCTTGCATTGGCTGCAAATTCGATCAAAAAGTCGCGATCAGACACCGCATCCAACGAGTTGCGGCTGGGCCGATCAAAGTCTAAGAGTTCGCAGGTTAGGTCGCGGTCTAGGGCAAAGCTGGTCCCGGCTAAGGCGGCTGAGCCTAATGGCATTACGTTGATGCGTGTTCGTGCGCCTTCAAAGCGTTCGGTATCACGCTCGAGCATTTCATTCCAAGCCAACAAATGATGCGCCAAGCTAATCGGTTGCGCGACTTGCAGATGCGTGTAGCCGGGCATAATGGTCTTGATGTGCTGATCAGCTTGATCGAGTAAAGCCGTTTGCAGTGCGTTGATAAGCTCCGTGGTTTGATCGCTGGCTTCACGTAAGTAGAGCCGAATGTCGGTGGCCACTTGGTCATTGCGTGAACGACCGGTGTGCAGTTTTTTGCCGGCGTCGCCGATGGCCTGAGTGAGACGCGCCTCGATATTCATATGCACGTCTTCGAATTCGGGAGACCACTCAAATTGGTCTGCTTCTATCTGCGCCTCAATGTCACTCAAGCCTTGCTCAATTGACTTTGCTTCGTCATTGGTGATGACACCAATTTTGGCCAGCATTTTGCTGTGGGCGATAGAGCCTCGAATATCTTGACGATACAAGCGCGCGTCGAAGCTGATCGATTCAGTAAAAGCCTCTACTAAGGCATCCGTGGCTTGGGTAAATCGCCCGCCCCAGAGCTTGCTTGACGAATTTTTTGAGTCCGACATCGGAATCCAATTGCTGAATTAAATCAGCGCGAATTATAGCTTAGAAGGTGCTCGTCAAGGCAAAAAAGTCGAACCAGACAGCATCTACGAACTGAGCTTGAACCGCGTCGCAGGAAAAGTAAAATCGGCCTTGTTTATCTTGAGCCTAAGGCCAGCAGACTGTGGTAAAGTCGTCGAGCCTTGCCAATCTAATTTAAGACTGACCACCTGACCCTACAATGAAAGCAATCAAAATCGCCACTCGTAATAGCCCACTCGCACTTTGGCAGGCCAATTACGTTCGCGACATATTGCTTGAAGTGCATAGAGGTATAGAAGTAGAGCTGATCCCTATGACTACCCGCGGTGATAAGTTATTAGATAGAAGCTTGGCTACCGTTGGCGGCAAAGGCTTGTTTCTCAAAGAGCTCGAAGAAGCATTGCTGAATAAAACCGCCGATATTGCGGTGCATTCAATGAAAGACGTGCCGGTCAGTCAGCCCGAAGGTTTGGAGATAGTTTCGGTGATGCAACGCGAAGACCCTCGCGATGCTTTTGTCTCGAATCGCTTCCAAAATCTCTATGCGATTCCTGAGGGCGGCAAGGTTGGCACATCGAGTTTACGGCGCGTAGCGCAATTAAAACATGCGTTTCCAAAATTGGAGTTCTTGGAGTTGCGCGGTAACGTTAATACGCGCTTACAAAAACTGGATCGGGGCGATTTCGACGGCATCATCTTGGCAGCCGCAGGCCTTAAACGTTTGGGTTTGAGTGATCGAATAAAGCAATATATATCGCCAACCCTTTGTCTGCCGGCAGTGGGCCAGGGCATCGTGGGCATTGAATGTCGAATTGATGATTTCGATATTCGTCGACTGATGGAACCACTCAACGACAAACACAGTGAGCTGGTGATAAGCGCAGAGCGCGCATTAAACGCTGAATTACAAGGCGGCTGCCAAGTGCCTGTAGGCGGCTTCGCTGAAGTCGACAAAGGCCGTATGACATTGCGCGCCGTGGTCGGCGAGCCTGACGGATCTCGCTTGTTAAATGTCGATGAAACTGTCGATAGTATTTCTATAGCCGATGCTAAGGCCTTGGGTAAGCGGCTAGCCCATGGCTTGCTCGATCAAGGTGCGGGTGTCATTTTAAATTCGGTCTCCGCCCATCACCTATCTGATAAGCCTTCGGTTATTATGACTCGCCAATATCGTTACCTTGGCAATATGGGCGAAATTTTGCACCGGCTCGATTACAACGCTGTCCACATTCCCGCTATTGGTGTCGAACCGACCAGCAATGCTCGCAGTGACCTGCGTTTTTTGGATGCCTACAGCGACATTGTTTTCGTGTCGCGAAATGCGGTAACAATTGGTATGCAAATCATCGCCGATCGCGGTGGGCTGCCGGCTTCGGTGCAAGCCATGGCGGTGGGCGCAGAAACCGCAAAGCAATTATATAATTACGGTGTTGATGCCTTGTTTCCAAGTCACGGCAATGGGGCCCAAGCCTTGTTGGATGTCGAGCAATTGAGCGAGCTTAAGGGGCGAAATATTTTGGTTGTGCGCGGCGAACAGGGTTTGCAATGGCCCGCCGAGGAAATGGCAAAACGCGGTGCCAATGTCACCGAGGCCATTTGCTACCGGCAGGTGATACCCGAGTTCAGCGAGTCGCGCTTGATCAAAGTGATGCAGCAACTCGATGGCGTTGCTGGCGTATTTGCGCATAGCCCCAACGCCATTCGTAATTTAGTTCTTATTGCCGGTGATATGCGCGATCGCTTGCTGAATGCAAATTTGATCGCAGGCAGCGAGGCCATTGCTGAAGCTGCGCGTCAGCTTAACTGGACGGGCCAGATTCGTGTGGCGGACTCGCCAACCAACAAAGATATGATGATCGCGTTCTCGGCGCAGTTTGAGGCGTAGTCGCCGCTCAATAAAATAGCCAGCATTGCAAAAATCCGTAACAGTAACCCTAGGCCCCACGCAGGCTGTGCTACACTTTTGCGCCTATTGAGAGCCATCTTTTTTTGTAATGTCAGATCAATCAAAAGCCGATTCTAATGTCGAAGTTCCAGCTGAAAGCAGTGCCGACACCACAGCCAAAACCACCGCTCAAAGTAAGGTAGAAGCTCACGGTGAAAGCAGCGTCGAACCCCAAACAACAGCGCCCAAGAGCACGCCGATAGCGCAGCAGGCTGCACCGGTCGTCGTCAAATCGGGTCGTGGTTTGGCGGTATTTGCCATCTTGCTGTCTCTGTTGGCCTTAGCTGGGGCAGGTTTCACGTTTTATCAAACCCAAATCATTGCGCCGCAGCAGGAAAGCCGACTCGCCGTTGGAGTGGCCGAGATAGGCGGGCAGGTAAGCCGATTGGGTGACCACATTCAACGCCTTCAAGTTGCTCAAGACGATGTCGTCGCTTCCGCGGTACTGGATGCCAAACTGGCCGAAGCGGTAAGCAACACCGACGTAAAGATTCGCAACATTAGAGATTCGCAACAAGAGGTCACCAACATTGTGACCAAACTTAGCGACGATTTGGCGCGCGGCACGAAAGAGTACGCCATTTCTGAAGTGGCCCAGCTATTGAAGCAAGCCAACCATTCGGTCAATTTTGCTAAAGACCCTGCCGCGGCAATCAATGCATTAAAATTGGCAGACGCTCAGCTCAAAGAATTAGCCGACCCCCGCTATTCAGCAATAAGACAACGCGTGAATGAAGAAATCGCAAGCTTACAAGCGGTGAGAGTCGTTGATGTTGAACAGATCACTGGCCAATTGCGAGGGCTTGAAAGCACCATTCCCAGCCTGCCTTTAGAAAACGATACGCCAGTTCTTGGTGAGGTTGAAGTTGCGAGCGTTGAGGGCGAGACCGGCATTCGAGCTGGCTTGAGAGCCATGTGGAAAGACTTGGTTGCTATTTTGCAACCCCAGCGTATTGATCAAGCGCCCAAGGCTTTATTGGCACCTGAACAGCGTTATTTTTTGGATCAAAATATTCAATTGCAACTCACTAAAGCCCAACTCAGTGTATTACAAAATCGCCAAAGCGAATATCGCGCTAGCTTATCGTCAGCTGGAGATTGGTTGCGCGGCTATTTTGATCTGCGAGATCAAGAAGTGACCAAGGCTCTTGCCAAGCTTGATGAGTTAAGCAAGTTGGAGCTAGCCAGCGAGTTACCGACCATTGCAGGCTCCTATGATGAACTGCAAAAAGTTTCAGGTGGGCAATAAAATGCGCAGAGTGTTATTGGTCATCGCGGCTGTGATCGTAGGCTATGGTGTCTACCTGCTGACTTTGATTGGCCCGGGTAACTACGTCAAAATATACGCTGGCAATTACCTATGGGAAATGCGGCTGGTGGGCTTTTTAATTGCCGTCGCCGTCTTTGTCTTGGCTCTGTATCTATTGATTGCCTTGTTTCGCTTCGCATGGCGTTCGCCAAAGTCATTTAGTGCGTGGCGACAGCGCAGTAAACGCAAGCAAGCTGATCAAAACCTGGGTTCCGGATATTTGTCGTTGATTAAAGGCGATTGGCGTCGAGCTGAGAAGCAGCTGCTGACCAAAACAGATGTCAGTGGTGTGCCATATTTAAATTATTTGGCCGCGGCGCAGGCCGCTCAAGAGCAAGGTAAAACCAGCAAGCGAGACGAGTATTTAAATGCGGCGCTCAAAAGCGCACCAAAGTCGCGTTTTGCCATTGGCCTTGCCAAAGCACGTTTGCATCTTACGGCTGGTGAAATAGATCAGGCCGAAGCAACCATCAATGATCTGCAAGAGCAAGGTAAGAAAAACGCTCAATACCTTGGTTTGGCGATACAAACGTATATGGCTGCTGGCCATACAGAGCAAGCAAAAGCCTTGCTGCCCAGCGCCCGTAAATACGACGCGTTACCCTCAGGTCAGCTGGATGCGATCAGTGATCAGGCCTATACAGCGAGCCTCTCTTTAGGGAGCAGCCCAAGCACCGCTTGGAAGGCGTTGCCAAAACCGCAACGCGCTAAATCCCACAATGTGGCGATTTACGCGCAAGCCCTAATTAATCAACAAGAGTTTGGCGAAGCTGAAAAAATATTGCGATCTGCATTAAAGCAATCGCTAGACACTGATCTGATTCGATTGTTTGGGCGGCTCGAAAGTGAAAAGCCAGCCAAGTTGCGAAAAGCCGTTGAGAGCTGGTTGATTGCTAACCCAAATAACGCCGAACTGCGTCTTGCTGCTGGCCGTTTTGCCATGCAAGAGAAAAATTTTGAGGTGGCGGAAACCCATCTGCAAAGCGCCATCCAAACCGCGCAGTTACCGCAAGCATACGCACTTTTGGGAGAGCTATATCAAAGCAATGAAGACAGCACCAAAGCATTGCAGCTTTATCGTTTAGGTATGGCGGCGTTGTCGAGTAATGAAGACAAGCAGCTAAATCAAACCTTGGCGCTCACGACTGGAGAATTGATTCCCGCCACTGAAAGTTAGGCTATATTGATGCCAACTTCTTAACGCACGCGCTTTTTAAATTTTATGCCAGAGCTGCCTGAGGTCGAAACCACATTACGAGGTATTGAACCTTTTGTTGACGGGAAGACTTTAACAAAAGTGTGCGTTCGAGAAACGCGGCTGCGATGGCCCGTACCAAAAGCCGCTCTGGCGCGCCTATGCGGTCAGCGAGTTGTGTCGATGGAACGGCGTGCGAAATACATCTTAATAAATTTCGATAAAGCCACAATTTTGTTGCATCTAGGGATGTCGGGCTCATTACGAGTGCTGCCAAGGGCACAGTCTCCAGACAAGCATGACCACATTGATCTCGAGTTTGATGAGCAACACATCATCCGTTTAAACGACCCGCGTAGATTTGGTTGCTGTTTGGCGCTGGAGCCACCGCTTGATCAACACGCCTTACTTGCAAATTTAGGCCCTGAACCACTTGAGGCAGATTTTGGCGGCAACCTATTGTTTCGCCGCTCTAGAGGTCGTAAGCAAGCGGTTAAAAATTTTATTATGGACGGTAAAGTGGTGGTTGGCGTCGGCAATATTTATGCTAGCGAATCGCTTTTCAAAGCCGGTATTCGCCCCGGTACGGCCGCCGGCCGCATTAGTAAAAAACGCTATGAATTATTAGCCTCGGCTATCAAAGAGGTGCTAGGCAAAGCAATACTCGCCGGCGGTACTACGTTGAATGACTTTACCCAAGCCGATGGCAAGCCCGGTTACTTTCGTCACGAGCTGCAAGTCTACGCGCGCGACAACGAACCTTGCCATCAGTGTGGAACCAAGATTCGTTCAAAAGTTCTGGGCCAACGAAACACATTCTATTGCCCCTCTTGCCAACGGTATTGAAAAGCCTTCAGCGTTACAAAAAAGCCAACAGGTTTGGCCTTATAGAAAGCCCTTAAGGCTAACAAGCAAAGAGCCCTGAACCATATTAAATTCTACTTATCGTTGTTACACGAGATTTTGTATGGGATTGCTGTGCTTCTCATATTGCACTTATTTACAATCCATAATCCTAAACCTATGCTGAGTACTTCAATTAATCAGACTGGCTCATCCTTTACTAAGGCCCTTGGAACAAGGGCGCTAAAAAAGCGGCGGCCCGGTCACCGATTTACGTGCTCAAAAATGATTCGACTTTTTCTTACTTTACTTACTAGCCTTGTTTTACTATCGGCTTGCCAACCTGACTCATCGGCGCCCAGTGCTCCGCAATCCAATTCTATGTCTGAGATTTCTAAGTCTGAATTATCTAATTCTAAACATCGTCGTCTAAAGCAACTAAGTAGTGCAGCCCCGCTTGCACCAACCATTGATTACAGCGCGCAGTATCATGGACGAACCTTGAGTGACCCATACCATTGGTTGAAAGATCAAGACTATCCACAAGTAAATGACGAACCAGTGCTTGACTATTTAACAAAGGAAAATGCGTACTACGATAAATTTTTGAGTCCACACAAAGGTTTTGTTGAAACCGTTTTTCAAGAATTCAAAGGTCGCACGGATGAGCAAGAAACTTCGGTACCTTACATTGATAATGGCTACGAGTATCGTTGGTTTTATAAGCCTGGCCAAGATTACCGAGTTCGCGCCCGCAAAAACCTAGAGACCGGCGAAGAGCAAGTGTTTCTGGATGAAAATATCTTAGCCAAAGATCATGAGTACTTTGTGTTAGGCGATTGGGACATCAGCGCAGACAATAAAACTTTGGCGTATTCTTACGATACCTCAGGGGATGAGCGTTATCGAGTTGCGTTTATTGACTTGGCCAGTGGCCAAGCTTTGGCCGATACCTTAGAAGATGTGAGCGGGCAAATTGCGTTCAGCTCAGACAATAAAAAAGTAATGTACGCTCTCTTGGAGCAAGACCGATGGCTAGCTAAACACATCAAGGTGCACACTATTGGCCAGACACAGGCAGACGATGCGACGATTTACTTTGAAGAGGACGACGGCTTTTTTCTTGGTTTTGGTTTAAGCAGTTCTAAGGAATACATGTTGATTGTCAGCTCGCAAAGCCAAGTGAGCGAAACCTATGCGCTGGCCGCTGATTTTAGTGGTGAACTAAAACAATTGGTCTCTCGAGACAAAAGCTTTACGCAGTCGGTCGATCACGCTCATGGGCACTTTTACATTTTGGCCAACGATACGCATACCAATTTTCGCCTAGCAAAAGTTTCCGATCAGAATCCAAGCTATAGCCAATGGGAAACCTTGATCGAAGGTAGCGACGATTCCTATCTAATTAACCTTAAGACCTTTGATGGCTTTATTGCTTTGAAGACCCGCGACCAAGGTCTTGAAGCTTTGTCGATACGAGACTACCAAGGCGACACGCGCGCCATCCCGTTTCCAGAGGATTTGTTTACGGTTGATATCGGTGTTAACCCAGAGTTTGGTCAAGATCATTTAAGACTCTCGTACGAGTCAATGATTACACCGGCCTCGGTCTACGATTATCAGTTAAGCACTCAGAAGTTGATTGAGCGCAAGGTGCAAAAAATTCCTTCCGGCTACGATAAAACTCAATATGAAACCAAACGCCTGATGGCCCCAGCGCGCGATGGCACGCTAGTGCCGGTTTCGTTAGTTTATAAAAAAGGCATGACTCGAGACGCTTCTCAACCAGTGTGGTTATACGGATACGGTGCGTATAGCATTACTGTCGACCCGAGTTTTTCCAGCGCGCGTTTAAGTGCCTTGGATCGTGGATTTATCTACGCCATTGCGCACGTGCGTGGCGGTGCGATGATGGGCTATCAATGGTATCTCGATGGCAAACTAAAAAAACGTCAAAACACCTTTACTGATTTTGTCGATGTGGCTCAATTTTTGATCGACGAAAAGTATACTGCCAAGGGAAATATCTCTATCTCTGGGCGCAGCGCAGGCGGCGAATTAATGGGTGCAGCGGTCATACAAGCTCCGGAACTATGGCGATCGGTAAATCTAGGGGTGCCGTTTGTGGATGTGCTCAATACCATGCTCGATGCGAGCTTGCCGCTTACGCCGCCAGAATGGAAAGAGTGGGGCAATCCAATAGAAAGCGCCGACGATTATGATTTGATAGAATCCTATTCGCCGTACGACAATATTGAAAAACGCGACTACCCCCCAATGTTTGTAAGCGGTGGCCTAAATGATCCAAGGGTTACCTATTGGGAGCCCGCCAAATGGGCCGCTAAGATGCGTGCAAACAAAACCGATGATAATTTGTTGGTGATGCGCATGAACATGGGAGCAGGTCACTTTGCTAATAGTGGTCGCTACGGGCGATTGAAAGACTATGCCGAAGAATACGTGTTTATGTTTTTAGCCCATGGAATCACTGAATAATAATTCAGCTAATGCGATTGACCCTCAGTTTGTCGACTATCTTGTCGACAAACCGTGCCTAACCTATGTGCAACCCAAAGATTCCGCTTTGCGAAAGTGGGTTGTCACGCAACTCGAATTTGCTCTTGGCCGAAAGAAGCTTGAACGCGTTTATTGGCGTTTAAAAGAATCCCCCTTTGACGTAACAACCTTTTTCGGGCGTGCCATTCGTGCTGGCGGTTTAGACGTTGAGCATCTTGGTTTGCAACCGAATGAAATCAGGGTTGATGGCCCCATGGTTATTTTGGCCAACCATCCCTTTGGAATTGTGGATGGAATGGTCTTGTGCGATATCGCGGCCAAGATGCGCGGCGATTTTCGTATCTTAATTAATTCAGTTTTGTGTCAAGACGCCGATCTGGTGCCGCATTTTTTGCCTGTGGATTTCGAAAACACCAAGCGTGCGACGAAAACCAATATACGCTCGAAACAGTTGGCACTGGATGCTTTATCGCAGAATATCCCCTTACTGGTTTTTCCTAGTGGCATGGTTTCGACTGCCTCTAAGCTGGGTTTTGGGCAAGTGAAAGACAGCCCCTGGACAACCTTCGCGGCTAAGCTGGTGCGCCAATCTAAAGCGACCGTGCTGCCGATTCATTTTCATGGGCGTAATAGCCGTAAGTTTCATGTGGCTTCGCATATCGCTGAGCCGTTGCGAATGGGAATGCTAATGCACGAAGCTCTGAATAAGTTTGGTGGTAGAGTCAGTGTCACGATTGGTGAGCCGATTGAATGGCGGTCGCTGGAACATCACGAATCTCGTCGTGCCCTAACGGAAGCGCTCTACGAGCAAGTGCAACAATTAGGCACCGATCATTCAGGCGCCGATAGAGTCAACAGCCTAAACGGATAGCGTGTACTAGTAACTGAACTCGCTCGGCTTAATCTGGGTTAAGAATAAGATTGATAATGGGCGTGATCCGAGCAGGGGCGCCGCCTTGATCGCTTGGTTCAGGATTGTCTTGAGGTGGTGATGGGTCAGGAGGATCTGTAGGCGGGTCTGGGTCTGGATCTGAGTTGATGCGAGTAAAGGTGACGCCCACAGTTCTTGAGCTAATCATAATGACTTCGCAATCTTGATTCCCTGAGCAACTTCCACTCCAAGAATCGAATTCCCAGCCCAAAGCTGGTTGGGCCCGCACTTCGACTAAATCGCCAAAATCAAAGCCGGCACTGGCGGCCGTACAGCCTATTCCGCAGAACAAACCCGAGGGCCGTGTCGTAATCAAACCTTGGCCTTCTTTTGCCACAAACAAAACTTGCTCATTCAATTGCGCATAGGCAGTTGGTGCAGCCCACATCAAAGCGAGAAGCGCAACGAGTCTAATCGACATGTCAGACCTCCTTTAACAACAGCCCCAAGGCTTAACCGCAACCCACACAAAATAACAGTCGCTCAGCATAATGTAAGCACCAGTCTATATTGAGATAGCTTAAGAGAACGGTAATCTATGTCAATAAACTGGTGTTAGCCGCAATGTGTCCAAATTGAGGTACTATCCATTCCAACAATAGAGTCGATTACGGTTTCGTTGGCGGCTATCTAGCTTGCGACGAATTAATGGCTTATTTGAAAGAGGTGTGGCTTGGCTCAATGGCAACAAAGTGAAGTAATAATCAGAAGCGAAGGGCGTTCGATAATTGAGGTCGGGCATCATGTTCAAGCGAAAGTAGAAGAGTCGGCAATTCAAATTGGCCTTTGCCATGTGTTCTTGCTGCACACCAGCGCCTCACTTATTTTGTGTGAGAACGCCGACCCCACGGTGCTTACCGATTTAGAAATGATCATGCAGAGATTGGCGCCAGACGGTGACCCGGCTTATCAACATAATTATGAAGGCGATGATGACATGGCCGCGCATGTGCGGTCGGTATTGACGACCAATGACGTAAGTCTACCGATTGGTAATGGCCGACTTAAGTTGGGAACTTGGCAAGGGCTATTTCTGTTTGAGCATCGTTATCAACCGCATCGTCGTCGACTGGTCGTTACCATTACAGGGAATTGAGCGCCAGAAGCGACGCGTTGCTGACCACGTCAAGTGACGGTGACGACCGCCGTCAATTCTTGGTTTGGGAACAAGGTCGCCTGATTGTCGATGCGCCTTCAGCACGATTGCTGCGAAAGCTCTCGGTATTGGCTAAGCACTTGGATGCTAAGTTAGTGATTCCTAAAACACGTCGTTTGCTCTGAGGCATGTGACTATGTTGGGGGCTTTGTTGAGGGCTTATAGTCGTGGCCATGCCTGGGCTTTAAAATACCCCAAATAGCCTGACTCCAAATACCATGCCAGCGCCTAAGTAGAGGCTACAGAGGATCAAGCCAATACCCCAAACCCACATCCACATAACCCCGCCTTTGCGCCCGAGAATGGTGAGCGCGAGGCCAATTACCACGCCTAAGATCGCTGTTAGCACCAGCATGTCGTCACTCGCATGAACCGCTAGTTGTTCTTTGGGAATTTCGCCTTCTCTGTAGCGTGCCACAATTGGTTAGCCAAGCTTAGTCTTTGTTGCGCATGGTGCAAAATTCTTCGGCGGTGCTTGGATGAATTCCGACCGTTGCATCGAAATCGGCTTTCGTCGCCCCCGCTTTAATGGCAATGGCGATACCTTGCATGATCTCCGCTGCGTCTGGCCCAACCATATGCGCGCCAACGACTTTGTTACTCGTGGCGTCTACCACGAGTTTCATCATGGTGCGCTCAGTGTTGTCAGTGATCGTGTGTTTGAGAACACGAAAGCTTGAAGTATACGTGTCTACCTCACCGTAGTGGTTTCTGGCCTCTGACTCGCTTAAGCCAACGCTGCCTACGGGCGGTTGCGAGAAGACCGCTGAAGGCACATTGCTGTGATCGGCCAGCCGAGGCTTATTGCCAAAGACCGTGTCAGCAAAAGCGTGACCTTCCATCGTAGCCACTGGCGTTAAGGCTATGCGATCGGTTACGTCACCAACCGCAAATATGTGTTCGATATTGGTTTGAGATTCTTTATTAACGCGGATCTCGCCCTTTGCCCCAAGCTCTACACCAGCGGCGCCCAGATTCAAATCGCCAGTATTGGGTGCGCGCCCAGTAGCAAATAGAACGCAATCCACCTCAAGTAAGGTGCCGTCGGTAAGCGTGACCTTGCGGCGACCCTCAGAGGTGAGTTCGATTGCCGTGACGTTAGTATCGGTTCTAAGATCAATTCCTTTTTTAACGATCTCTTCTTGCAAGTGTTTGGCGACTTCGTCATCGAAGCCGCGCAGAATTTGCTCACCACGATAAATCAAATGTGTGTCGCTGTTCATGCCATTGAGAATGCCTGCAAACTCAACAGCAATGTAACCGCCGCCAACCACAATCGCCGACATCGGCTGTTGTTCTAGATGAAAAATCTCGTTCGAGCTAATGGCGTACTCGATGCCTGGAATGGCTGGCATAAATGGGGTGCCGCCGGTTGCAATCAGAATTTTGTCAGCGCTGATTTCTTGTTCACCAACTTGAATGGTATTGGCGTCAATAAATTGGCCGCTGCCGTGCAAAATTTCAACACCGGCATTCTTTAATAAGTTTTCGTATATGCCGTTGAGCCGATCGATTTCAGTGTCTTTGTTGCGAATCAGTGTTGACCAATCAAAGCCATTGACCGAAACATCCCAACCATAGAACTGACTGTCGTGAAAGTCTTCATGATAGTGAGCTGCGTAGACCATCATTTTTTTTGGTACGCAGCCGCGAATAACGCAGGTGCCTCCGTAGCGGAATTCTTCACAGATGGCGACTTTGGCGCCGTGACCTGCTGAGATACGCGCGGCTCTAACGCCGCCAGAACCGCCACCAATGACGATAAGATCATAATGTTGCATGATTAAATCCGGTAAATAAGAAAAGGGCTCTGATAACAGAGCCCTAGTGTAGTAACTAATCGAATAATGTCACGATGAATCGGCTAAAGCGTGATTTGCCCCTTCATTTTTTGCATCGCCCGTTTTTCGATTTGTCGGATGCGTTCAGCAGAGACATTAAACTCGGCAGCAAGGTCGTGCAGTGTCGCCTTGTCTTCGCTTAACCAGCGCCGCTCTAAGATAGTGCGGCTTCGGTCGTCTAGGTCGGCAATCGCTGTGTATAAAGCATCTCGATTGTTGTTGCTGGACTGGTCTTTCATCACCAATTGCTCAGGGTTATACCGCATGTCGGGCAAATAGCCTGACGGGCTGGTGCTGAATTCGTCATCATCGTTGTCTTGGCCGTCGAATGAGACATCAGACGACGTCATTCTTTGTTCCATCTCGCGCACGGTCTTAACCGGAACATCAAGATCGGAAGCCAATTTCTGCGTTTCTGATTCGTTCAATGCGCTTAAGGTCTTGCGTGATTTACGTAGATTAAAGAACAATTTTCGTTGTGCCTTAGTCGTTGCAACTTTAACGATCTTCCAGTTTTTAAGTACGTATTCGTAGATTTCGGCTTTGATCCAATGCACCGCATAAGACACCAAACGGATGCCGCGATCTGGGTCAAAGTTTTTGACGGCTTTCATCAAGCCAATATTGCCTTCTTGGATTAGATCAGCAATGGGTAAGCCGTAGCCGGTAAACCCTTTTGCCACGTGCACTACATGGCGTAACTGCGATAAAACCAACTCTCGAGCGGCCTCTACGTCGTCTTTGTCTCGGTATTGACGGGCCAAACGAGCTTCATGCTCTGCCGTTAAAACAGGCGCATTGTTAGCGGCTTTTAAAAAGCTGGCTAAATTCGTCTCCTGGTTTGGGGCCAGGGATACTGTGGCTGCACTTGTTGTCATGTTCGATCTCCATGCCTCTTTGAAACCATTTTCTGAGGCGGTTGTGGGGAAATAGCCTGTATTTACCCTAATTGAGACCAATTTTAGCACTCAGCTATTGCGAGTGCTAATAAATTTATTTTCTTTTAATAATGAAAGTTTTACTAAATGTAAAATTTCATGAATTTAAGTAATACCAGCTTGTTCTTTAGTTTGCCCAGGCGAATCGGCGCACTAATCCTAATAACGAGGGTATATCTGAGTAATTTCTATGAGGGTTTGATCTTGCGCAGGTGTTGGGCGACTGCCCAGCGAGCCGATAACCAACCCAGTGTAATGCCGATTAACACTAGGCTACCGATCTCCATAAGAGTCGGTTGATGGACAAAGCCACTGCTTTGGTACGCCGCTGCGAGCTGATCAAACGGTTTGGCCACAAGGCTGGCCGCGATTAATAAAAACACCAGCGAGACTACGCTGCCAAACAAGCCAAATAAGCTGCCGTAGTAAAGAAATGGCCGACGTATAAAGCCGTTAGTGCCGCCAACCAACTTGGTGATTTCGATTTCGTCGCGCCGGTTGTAAATGAGTAATTTAATGGTATTGCCAACGATCAATACCAATGCCAAAAAAAGCAATGCACTGAGTAATACCGAGATGCGGCTGAACGCATTCAACATGGCATTAAATCGGTCTGTCCAGGCCAGGTCTAGGCGTACTGAGTCAATGCCATCAAATTGAGAAAGCTCTTGTTCAAGTGCTTGCAGATGCTGAGCATTAGCGAAACCGCTTTTGGGCATTACAACAATCGAAGCGGGTAAGGGGTTTTCACCAATAAACGCCAGTTCAGAGTCCAGGTTTCCGCCACCACGTCCGGCGAGAATTCTAAATTCGGCAAGCGCGTCATCGGGGCTTAGCAACTCGGCAAGTTCTATTTTCGGGTGCAGCTGAATCTCATCAAAGATCAATTGAGCCGCACCATCGCTTATGTCTTTTTGCAGAAAAACGGTGAACTGGGGCTGGCCTTGCCACTGGCCACTCAGGCTTTTTGCGGTTTGAATACTCACAAACAGTAGGGCTGGAAGGAGCAAGGTGACAGCAATGATCAATATGGTATTGATGCTCGCCATGGGCGTGCGCGCCATATCGCCGAGTGTGGCAAACAGCACTTGCAGATGACGCGTGAGGTAGCTACCCATGTTCTATCAGCGCCCCTTCGTTCAAGTGCAGTGTTCGTTTTCCCATCCGCTCTATCTGCCTTAGGTCGTGCGTGGCAATGAGAACGGTGACGCCAACCTGATTAAAGTCGGCAAAAATGTCCATTATTTCGTCAGACAAGTCTTCGTCTAGATTACCGGTAGGTTCGTCGGCTAATAGGATCGACGGCCGATTGATCACCGCGCGAGCAATACCAACACGTTGTTGCTCGCCGCCTGACAAAGTAATGGGCAGTTGCTTTTCTTTGCCATGCAGCCCAACCTTGCCTAGGGCCGCGCGCACTCGTTTCGCAATCTCATTGCGAGGCATGCCTAGTACAATTAGTGGCAGCGCAACGTTGTCGAACACGGAGCGGTCCATTAGCAGTTTGTGGTCTTGAAATATGACGCCAATCTCGCGGCGTAGTGCCGGGATCTTGCGCTCAGGGAGTCGCCCTAGATTTTTCCCGTCTACTAATACTTGGCCTTGAGTAGGCCGCTCTATACGCGTGATGAGTTTGAATAAGGTGCTCTTGCCAGCACCGGAATGACCAGTCACAAACACCATCTCACCTTGAGCTATCTCCAAGCTGACGGATTTCAGGGCTTCATGCCCATTGGGGTAGCGTTTGCTAACTTGGCTTAGTTGAATCATGGTAGTGCTGGAATCAAGGCCTCGGCAAAGGTTTTGGCTTCGAAACGTTTGAGATCATTGTAACCTTCTCCAACGCCAATGTAGCGAATCGGCAGCCCGTATTTCTGGGTGATGGAGATGGCCAAGCCACCTTTGGCGGAGCCATCCAGTTTGGTTAAACAAACGGAGCTGACATCGACGGCCTTGTGAAAGTGGTCGAGTTGAGACAAGGCATTTTGGCCAGTTCCAGCATCAAGTATTTGCATAACTTCATGCGGCATAGACGGGTCTAAATTGGCGAGCACTCGGTTGATCTTTTGTAGCTGCTCCATCAAGTCGCTTTGAGTATGCAGTCGCCCCGCGGTATCAATCATTAACACATGTGCGCCTTTGACAATGGCAGAATTCAAGGCATCGTGAGCGACCGCGGCGGCATCCGCGCCATGGCCTTGTGCGACCACTGGAATATCCATTCGGCTACCCCATTCTTTAAGCTGCTCAACCGCGGCGGCTCGAAAGGTATCGGCTGCGGCCAGCATCACAGACTTTCCTTGGTCTTGGAATTGTTTGGCGATTTTGGCGGTGGTTGTGGTTTTGCCAACGCCGTTAACGCCGACCATCAGCATGACATAAGGGCGTTGGTGTAATACATTCCAATCTTGCTCGGCTGGTTTGAGCATGATTTCAATTTCGTCGCGCAAGCCTTGTACAACCTCTGTAGCGGTTTGAAGCTTGTCACTTTTGACCCGTTCGCGCAGGCGCTCAACCAATTTTAAGCTGGCGTCGACCCCGATATCGCTAGTGATCAAAACTTCTTCAAGATCATCAAACAAATCGTCGTCTAGATCAAACGAGCCTTTAAAGACATGCCCAAGTTTACCTAAAAGACTGGAGCGGCTTTTATCCAGGCCATCTTCAACCGTAGCGGGCGAGGCCGCTTCTGGTTCAGTTGAATCGGTTCGGCGACCAAAAAAGCGGCTCAGGCCTGATTTGCGCTGCGGTTGATTCGCTGAATCTTCGGCTGACTGTTTGTTTGGTGAGTTGGAATCACTCATAGTTTGGATTGCTAAGACGCTTAGCGTTGCGGTAAGGTTCGCGAGACTGTAAACCCCAGTATTGTAGGCATTGCGACAAAAATCACAATGAGCAAGCGCGCTAAATCAAATCAAGTGAGAATCATTGCCGGCCAATGGCGAGGTCGGCCGGTATCGCTTATTGACAGCGATGGTTTGCGGCCAACCATAGATCGAGTGCGCGAAACTCTTTTTAATTGGCTGATGTTTGACCTAAACGAGGCAACCGTGCTGGATTTGTACGCAGGCTCGGGGGTATTGGGTTTAGAGTGTTTGTCTCGAGGTGCCGCTCATGTTGACTTTGTGGAGAGGGATACCCACGTTGCCGCTACTATTCAGAGTAATTTAGACTCCTTTCTTAGTACGGTCAGTGCAGCCTCAGTTACGCAAAAGGCCACGTCACCATCGGCTAGGGTTCATAGGCAATCGGCCCAAGCCTTTTTAGCGACTTCAATCGCTCATAAATACAATGTGGTGTTTGTTGACCCGCCTTTCCAGAGCACCGAGCTAGACGATATATTGAACGCCCTAGAGAGCTCGGCCTGTTTGGCGAATGAGGCGTTTATTTATGTTGAGCGGGATAAAAATTCATCTGTGCTGAATGTGCCTGAGATTTGGCGTGAGCACCGATCTGGTAAAGCAGGTCAAAGCCAGTATCATCTTTATCAGCGACTCTGAGGTATACTTTACGTATGAGTAAAATTGCAATCTACCCAGGCACCTTCGACCCGATTACCAATGGGCATCTCGACCTATTGGCTCGCGCGGAGCAAATTTTTGATCAAGTGGTGATCGCAATTTCCGACAATCCACGCAAAAAGCCTTTGTTTGCGACAGAGGAGCGTATTCAATTGCTGGAAGAAGCGGTTGCCGATCGACCACATGTGACCGTCGACTGTTTCAATGATTTGCTGGTTAACTACATGGCGCGTAAAGGCTTGCGATTCGTGATTCGCGGGTTGCGAGCGGTATCCGACTTTGAGTATGAGTTTCAGTTGGCCTCCGCAAATCGACGCTTGGATTCAAACGTTGAAACCATATTTTTAACGCCGCTGGAGACCAACTATTTTGTTTCCTCGTCGTTGGTGCGCGAAATTTCTTACTACCAAGGCGACGTTAGCAGTTTTGTGCCAAAGCATGTTGAGCGCGCATTGGCATTGAAGTGGGCGTCGATGGGCCGAGAGACGGCCGAACCTGCTGAATAACCATCTTCTGTAGTCGAGCAACATACCAAGCGACATGGCCTTAACCATCACTGACATGTGCATCAATTGCGATGTATGCGAGCCTGAGTGCCCGAATGACGCGATTTATCAAGGCGAACTGATTTATGAAATAGAGTCTTCAAAGTGCACGGAATGCGTGGGCCATTTTAAGAAAGAGCAATGCATTATTGTATGCCCGGTCGATTGCATTATCGTAGACCCTGAGCACACGGAGACCCAGGCCCAGCTGCAACAAAAATATGGCAAATTAACTGGAAAGCCATTTTCGGCCGCTTTAGAAAAGAGCTAAATACTAGGCATTTGTATGCCACAATATTATTTTATAAAAATTTACAATTGCTGTGGTATAACTGAGGGACCCAAAAACGAAGCCCGAAACTAAAACAATATGAGAAATGTATTGGTTGTAAATCCCAAGGGGGGATGCGGAAAGACAACCGTCGCGACAAATCTTGCGGGTTACTATGCGTCCAAAGGTGTGGATTGCACTCTAGTTGACCTTGATCAGCAAAAATCCTCTTACCAATGGGTTAAAAGCCGCCCGGGCGATCAACCTGAAATTAAGATCAGTACCGATCTGGAAGAAAGCCACGACAGTAAGCGCGTGATCTATGACTGCCCAGCACAAATACATCTTGGCCTCACTACCGATCTGATTAATAGATCAGACGTTATTGTAATGCCGATCAATCCGTCGGTGATCGATCATAGGGCCGCGTTTAAGTTTATCTTTGACGTGCGAGGAATGATTCGGGCCGAAGTGTGCAAGCGCATCAAAATTGGTTTAATAGCGAATCGCGCGAACCCAGCTTTCAATTCCTATCAGGAGTTAGAAAAGTTTGCCCGTATGATGCAAACGCCGATTGTCACGACCTTACGAAGTTCTCAAAATTACGTAACGGCCGCTGAGCGTGGCCTTAGTATTTTTGAAATGCCCAGACAAAAAGTCGCCACCGACTTAGATCAGTGGAAGTCACTCACCTATTGGGCTGAAGGTAAGCTGCTTCGCCATCGAAACGATATTAATGCATCTGGTAAAACATCTGAGCGAGTTGAGGCACAAATCACTCTTTAAGCTGCTGAGGGTCAGGGCCTTAAGGTGGGCTCTGTTCTTACTTGGGCCAGCTTAAAAATAAGTGAGTAGATTTGGCGCCAAAGTCCTTATTACGCCAGCCAGTAGATATAGTAGTAAGCCGCTATAACAATTACCTATAAAAAATGCAGCTCAAAGGGCTGCATTTTTTTGTGTGAATTAGCGAACTGTCTGCCTACTGTTTTACCAGTGTTGGAACCCACATAATTTTCTTGTTTCTAGAATGTTGCCGTTTAAATTCCTTCGCAGACCAAGTCTTTGTTTGTTCAAAAAAACCTGGGCGAATTACCTTTAAAGAAACACTGGTGGCACCGTTGAATCTGACTGGTTTATCAATCACAACCGGCGTTGGACCCAGAAAAATCCAATCACTCTCTTTGTTGCCTTTGTATTTAACTTGCATCAACGCGTAAGCGCCCAGCGGATCAGATTGTACTGACATCGCGATATTGCGTTTGCTGCTTCCACAAGCACTCAATGCGAGCAAGAGAACAGGCAGCACAAGCAGTTTTTGTACTTTATTCATCGTATTTTAATCTCAAGATGGGTTGGATTACTCGCCGCCGATTTTTTGCATGGTGATTTCCACTAATTGTGGATTCTCTAATGCAGCACTCTCAGAGCGGTGGCGCATACTGAGCCAAAAAGGCATGACTTTTTCATAATAACCGGGGTGACGAACACGAACGGCTATTTGCTGACGATTACCGCTGCCGTCTTTCCAACGCATAGTAACCGGAGTGTTGCCGATAATAGTTCCATCATCGGTATTAATAACTTCGGCACCTGGAGGAAAAGACACAATACGAGCCGCACCATAATGGGCTCCACAGGCTGTTAGAAGTAAAGACGCTGATAAAATAATGAGCAATCGGATCATTGATTTATTCCGCAAAAGCGATTAATTGTTATAAAGGTTAACGGTTGTAAGAGCAACGTTATGCTCTCACCAAACTGGCTAAGCGCAGAGAGTAGCATATGCCAACTGCGCGACTGTCAAAACCCTAAGTTAAGTTAAGCTAAAAACTGGTTTTGTGCTCCCAATACAATATTTCACCGTTAACATCTCGCAGTTCAGCGGGTGTGTCGGCTTGGCTGGCCTCAATTAATAAATCAACCAGTTGATTCTGTAGCACAGTAAATTGATCGTGCTGGCCTTGCAACTGTTGTTTCATTTGGGTTAATTCATTGAGACGCGCTTCCACCGTATCTGACGCCTTATGGATGCGCTTTACGCTCTCTAAGCGCCGACGTAATTGAGTATGATGCTCGCGGACATAGGTCTCCATCGGCACCATCAAGTTATTGTTCCAGTTATTGGCATCGCGGCGCGCACGCCCGAAAATCTTGCGCGAGGCAGTACACACCGACTCGTAGAAACGATTGGTGATACTCATCTGCTCCTTAAAGAACAGGGTTTTGGTTTGTTTAAGATCGCTGTGCTTGGATTCTAGGCGCTGAATTTCGTGCTGAAATCGCTCTAAGCGCAGGCGTCGAACACGAAAATTGGCGATGCCATGTTCGGTTTCAAAGTCGCGAGTAATGTTCTCTGAAAGCGCTGCAATTTCATTTGCTTGACTCATGGCGCGCTCAAGGTGCTTGTTGAGCTCCCGAAAGTAGATACCTATCGTTTTTTGCAAGGTAATAGACGAAGCGCATCGGGCTAACTGATGCCGAGTGGTCGCGATGAGCTTTTCTAGGGATTCTTCACTCAGAATGCGAGCCAGTTTGCCGGTTTCTTTGTTGTACACCGATCGCAACGCTTGGTAACGCTGCATATCTTTCTCTAGCGAGGCTTTTTCTGACTGCACTTTGACCATGATGTGCGCGATCACATCGGTGTTTTTACTGCTCAGTTGCTTAAGTTCGGCGATATGTTCATCGGCATCTTTGAGGCGGTTATCGAGAACCGAGCTTGCTGAATCGAGTATTCCTTCAAGGGAAACACGGACTTTGTCGACCACAATTTTGCGTTTTTCCGGGATCAATTTATCAGCAATCGCCGATTCGAGGCTGGTGATATTAGATCGTGCCAATAAATCTTGGTCGTCGGACAGCTTGGCCAGCAAGCCTTTTTGAGCCGAGACCGGGAAGATGTTCTCAGGGTCGAGATTCAAAGTTGATGCCGTTTCTTTTACTTGCTTTTTGATCTCTTCATCAATTTCTTGCTTGCTACGGATTCCGTCCCACAGGGAATCAATCTTGTTGAGCGCCACTAATTTACGTTGGTTGCGCTGTTTGGCGCCACCTTCTCCACCAAGGTGGTTTTCCCAGAGCTTCAAGTCAGATGCGGTTACACCAGAGTCATGCGACAAAATAAACACCACAGTGTGAGCGGTGGCTAGCTGGTTGATGGTTAGTTCAGGTTCAGCCCCGATTGCATTTAAACCGGGCGTATCCAAGATAACCAGGCCTTTCTCTAATAAGGGATGGGGTAGGTTGATAATGGCGTGCCGCCAACTCGGGATTTCGACCTCATCGTATTCGTTGATGGGCAGGCCGATTTGGCTTTCTTGTTCGTCTTGCAGATCGAACTTTAAATCTTTCGCATAGGCTTTACTGACCAGCTTACTTTGGGTCATCGCCTGTAGGGCTTCGCTGATGCTGGCGATATCGTCGGCATCAAACGTAACTTGTTCCCATATATCGTGGTCTTTTCTTAATTCAAATAAAGCGCGTTGGTCTCGACGAGACTCAATCGGTAACAATTTTACGCCACTGGGCTCGTCTGGGTTGTAGCGTAATTCGGTGGGGCACATAGTCGTGCGCCCAGTGCCCGAGGGCAGCATCCGTTTTTTATAATCGCCTAAGAAAATCGTGTTGATCATCTCTGATTTTCCGCGCGAAAACTCGGCGACAAATGCCACCGAAAGGCTGTCGTCATCCAACGCGCCGAGCACACGCTCAAATTGATGATGCGTGCGCAAATCAGTTACGTTATTGTTCTTTAAGAACTGGCTAAGATCTTGCACTGATTGGCGCAAGCGTTCCCTCCAATGGGAATAGTCTCCAATTTCCGTATGTAAAACTTGATCAGCCATAATTAACTTTGAGCCGCAGTGATTTAGTTAGATCTTATGAGTGCTTCGCCGAACCGCGCAGCAAGTGTAACGGAGGGTCTTGGTAGTGTCAAAGATATAATTAAAGTTATGTTTTACAAACATCCCATAACATGTTGAATATAATCACTAAAAATAAGAAATATAAATCTCTTTCTTGCTCTCTAATTACAGCGGCGTCAGGAAACAAGGTTGTGGGTGCAATTCATGTTTTACTCGAACTTTATTCGAGATATTGGGCGCTAACGGGTAGGGCTGAAGCGGGATGAGCAGCAGCAAGAAAAAAACAACGAAAAAAAGTAAGCGAAACGGAGCGGCAACTAAGCGATCTGCTGGAGTAAGTGCGTCTAAATCGCAAAAGACCAGCAAAAAAACGTCGGCTAAAAAGAATATTAAGAATAAGGCCAGCTCGCGTAGCCGTTCGACTAAGCTCACTTCATCTACTGGTTTGTGGGCACGATTTGCGCGCGGTGCTGGGTTTCTGGCCTTACGTCTGAGTCTGCTGCTATTGATTTGCTTGCTGGCTTACACGGTCTACCTAGACAGTAAGATTCGAGGCAAGTTTGAAGGCCAAAAGTGGGCCTTGCCAGCTCATGTTTACACTCGGCCTATGGAGTTGTATCTGGGCCAGCCTTTTGATCGCAAACAAGTTCAAGAAGAGCTAGACGAATTGGGTTATCTCGAGCGGCCCGGCTTAACGCGGGTTGGCAGTTTCCGTTTTAACCAAGATGGTTTGTCGGTTTATCAACGAGAGTTTCGGTTTTATGACGGTTTGCGACCGCAACAAAAAATCCACATCACTGCAAGCCAAGGGCGCATCGAAGGCATTGTAGTTGAGCGCGATGGCGAGCCGCTGTATGACACCGAGATTGTTCGGCTTGAGCCGCGACTGTTTGGAAGTGTCTCACCGCTGAGTCATGAAGACCGCGCCTTAATTCGATTACAAGACGTACCTCAGGCCTTGATAGACGGTTTAATCGCCAATGAAGATCGCCAGTTTTACTCGCATTTCGGAGTCAACCCATTAGGCATCGTGCGCGCCGTGATCTCCAATGTGAAAGCCGGCCGAGTCGTACAAGGCGGCAGTACCTTAACGCAGCAATTAGTAAAGAATTACTATTTAACGTCTGAACAAACCTTTGAGCGCAAGATAAAAGAAGCGATCATGTCGGTGCTGTTGGAATGGCATTATTCGAAAAACGATATCTTGCAGGCCTACATCAACGAGGTTTACCTTAGCCAAGCGGGCAATAGAGCAATTCATGGTTTTGGCTTAGCGAGCCGTTACTTTTACGCGCGGCCTTTGCAAGAATTAGAGCTGCATGAAATCGCAACGCTGATCGCGGTCAATAATGGGCCAAGTAAATACAACCCCATTCGTAATCCAAACAATGCCTTAGAGCGCCGTGACCTAGTGCTTAAAACGATGATGGAGCAGGGCAAGATTGGCGAAGGTGAATATCAAGGCGCGATCGCGGCAAAACTGAGCGTGGGAGCCACCGCCAGAAGTGTTGCCAACCTTTCTTACCCAAGTTTTATGGGCTTGGTGCGCCAGAATTTGCGTCGCGATTATTTACAAGATGATTTGCTTAACGACGGTTTGCAAATTTATACGACGCTCAATCCTCGCATTCAATCTGTGTTAGAGCAGACGGTGCGTTCAGAGCTAGCGCAAATAGAGCAAGACAAGAGTTTGCCAAACGAAAGCTTGCAGGTAGCAGCAACGGTGATTCGCACCGACAATGGCGAAGTAGTAGGCATGTTGGGTGATCGCAAAGCAGGCTTCGCTGGCTACAATCGCGCCCTGCAATCGAGTCGCCCCGTAGGTTCTCTGCTAAAACCCTTTGTCTATCTAACCGCTCTGGAGTCGCCGGAGGTGTTCTCGCTGGCGACGCCTGTCAGTGATACACCGATAACCGTAACTCAAAAAGGCAGCCCTGACTGGACGCCAGATAATTACGACGGGCAAGCGCATGGCGAAGTAATGCTGATCGACGCTTTATCGAAGTCTTACAATATGGCTACCGTACAAGTTGGTATGCAGGTTGGTGTTGGCGAAGTCGCGGATACTCTTAAGCGCGCTGGCTATGATGCGCCTTTTCAAGCTTTGCCATCCATGTTGCTGGGCGCTGTGCCGATGAATGTCATGGATGTCGGCCAGCTGTATCTCACCTTAGCCTCTGGTGGCTTTAAGACGCCGGTGAAAAGCGTGCGCTCAGTGCTCAGCAACGACAATGATCCACTCGCGCGTTATTCCTTAGACATTGAGCAAGTTGTCGAGCCGCAATTCAGCTCGCTGATTAACTATGCACTGCAAGACGTGATTCGCAATGGCACTGGCCGAAATGTGATTCGAGGTTTTCGATACGACTATGGATTAGCTGGCAAAACCGGCACCACCGATCAGTATCGCGACAGTTGGTTTGCCGGTTTCAGTGGCAACTATTTAACCGTGGTTTGGATAGGCCGCGACGACAACAAAAGCACCGGTTTAACGGGCGCCAGCGGCGCCGCAAGAGTTTGGTCGAAGGTGATGAATAAGTTGCCATTAAAACGATTAGAGCTGTCTTACCACGACGACCTTGTGCAGCGTGAAATTGCGTACTCACAAGACCCGCTACTCGCCGATTGCAGTCTAAAACGCAGCATGCCTATGGTCGTTGACAGCGATGTGTCGGCGCTACCGTGTGCTCAGCGAATACAGTATGATGAAGGCTCTGAAGACGAACTCAAACATTTTGAGCCCGCAAAAAATAGCCGCTCACGCAAGCCCCGAAAATCATGGTGGAAGCGAATCTTCGGGTAGGGGGCTAACTCTGACTTATAAATGCCATGCTAAATACACGTTCTTTAAATACATCCACTCTATCTTTTGGCGCTCGCTTGCAGCGATGCTCTAAAGCTTTCGTTCAAGGATTATCGTGCTTCTTAGATCGACAATTAAGCCGCCAAGTTTCGCGTCTTATTATAGCGACAGCAGTGATGTCGTTGCTTAGTGCTTGTATCAATACGTCAACCATTGATGTTGTTACTCAAGAACCGGCCGAGGTCGAAGACCGGGCGGTGGTCGATGGCGAAGCCCTTCCGCTACCAGAAGAAAATAGTTTGAAAACCGAACCCTTAGGCAACGGGCAAGGCATGTCGCCGGTTGCTAGCCGATTGCTGGCGTCGGCAATATCGAGCAAGGCGGTTGGTGATTTCGATAGCGCGGCAGGGAATTTAGAAAGGGCTCTTCGTATCGAACCAGAAAATGCGGTGTTGTGGTCACAACTGGCCGATATTCGCTACAGTCAATCTGCGTATCAACAAGCCGTTCAATTGGCGGCTAAGTCCAATACCTTGGCCGCGGGAGATCAATCCTTAAGACGCCAGAATTGGGTTTTAATGGCTAACGCCTATGCCGCATCGGGTGATGAAGCGGCAGCCCAGCGCTATCGGGATAAATTACAAACAACTCAATAGGCCAATGCTAGCCGAGAGCCGCCCAGAGTTTCGGGGCTTGCTGCGCCTAGCGTATTAATCGATACCCTAGTTGTAAATCAAAATGTAGGCGTTCAGCGAGGTCGCCAGCAAAACCCAAGCTAGGTACGGAATCAACAGATACGCCGCTGAGCGCAGTTGCGCTTTCAAGCAGGCGAGCACTAGCCATACTAAAAGGGCCACTAAGACAAGTAAGTTCAATAAGCCAATTAGAACTAAATGCTCGCCGAAGAAAATCCACGACCAAGCGCCATTGAGTAAGAGTTGAAGAAACCAAAGATTCAACAATAGGCGATGGCCTGATTGCGCAATCCGCGAACCGGCAATGCCGATAAAAACATAGAGTATTGTCCAGACGATAGGGAACGCGATTTTAGGTGGGTTCCATGGTGCCAGGACGAGAGAGTCATACCATTCGCCGGGCCGAAACAACCCACCAAATAAGTAAATTACTAAACAGGCCAGCAAATACGGCGCGGCAGACTTAATCGTATTCATCAGCATTACTCTGGGTTTGTTCGGCTAGGTACTCGTGTGCTAAGCGAGTGTAGCGCGCACGGTTGATTCGTAAAAATTCTAAGTCTTTGTCGTTAATGTCACGTAATTTTTTGGCCGGCCTGCCAGCCCAAACTTCACCGGCTTTTACCACTTTGCCGGGCGTGACCAAGGCGCCGGCGGCCACCATTGCGCCTTGCTCAATTAGGCAATCATCCATCACGCAGGCTTGGATGCCGATCATCGCATTGTCTTCAATAGTGCAAGCATGCAGCACTGCCGAGTGGCCAACCGTGATGCCATCGCCAAGATAGGTGCCTTGACCTAACTCAGCACAATGAATCATGGTGAGATCCTGAATATTAGTCTTGCTGCCAATGCGAATCTCATTGACGTCGCCACGCACCACGCAGCCGTACCAAATACCGGAGTCGGCGCCGATTTTGACGTCACCAATAATCGTCGCGGTTTGCGCAATAAAACTGCGCGGATGCACCTGTGGCCAGACGCCACGATAGGGCAATAGTGGGGGTTTCTGCATAAGTTCTTTTTCTTGTAAACACCACAAGCAAGCCTCAGTTTACGCTAAACTCACGGCCTCACAAAGCCAACAAAACGCAGACCAATATGGTCGATACTCCTTTGGCTCGCTACGAGCGTGATTTGCAAAAGCCGGATTTTGAGCCGGATGCTGCGCAGCGCTTGGCAGTCGAACATTTACAAACGCTTTACGAGCAGCTGCTGTCGCAACCTGAGGCTACTACTAGTAGGGGTTTCTTATCTCGACTTGGGTTTGGCAAAGACGCTACGCCAGAGCCCGTGACCGGTTTGTATTTTTGGGGCGGGGTTGGGCGCGGCAAGACCTATCTCGTTGATATGTTTTTCGATACGCTGCCGTTTGAGCGCAAACTTCGAATGCATTTTCATCGCTTTATGCACCGCGTGCACAATGAGCGGAAGAAACTTCGCGATCAGGAAGATCCGCTTAAAATCATCGGTGCAAGCTTAGCAAAAGAAGCGCGTGTTCTGTGTTTTGACGAATTCGTTGTTAACGATGTCGCCGATGCGGTGATTTTGGCGCGCTTGATGCGCATTCTTTTTGATCATGGGGTTTCCTTGGTCGCCACCAGTAATGTTGAGCCAAAGAACTTGTATCTTAATGGCCTGCAACGCGATTTGTTTATTCCAGCCATCGATATGATTTATCACTATACGCAAGTGGTGGAGCTGGATTCGGGCATTGATTACCGCCTGCGCTTTTTGGATAAAGCCGAAACCTATTTTACGCCGCTTGATGAAGACGCTAATGAGGGCATGGTTTACAACTTTGAACATTTGGCTCCCGAACAAGGAACTCGCGATGGCACCATCGAAATCGAAGGTCGAGATTTAAACTACCTGCGCCGCGCCGACGGCGTTATATGGTTTGAATTTAGCGAGCTTTGCGATGGGCCGCGATCGCAAAATGATTACATCGAGATCGCTCGAACCTTTCAGTCGGTGTTGGTATCGAATGTGCCCATAATGGATAAATTGCACGACGACCAAGCTCGTCGTTTTATCAACCTTATCGATGTTCTTTACGATCACAATGTTAAGCTCATTGTATCGGCGCAAGCCCCGGCTGAAGAGCTCTATATTGGCAAGCGCGTTGCTTTTGAATTTAAGCGCACCATCAGTCGCCTGCAAGAAATGCAGTCGCACGAGTACTTGGCATTGCGCCACAAAGCTTGAAACTTCTAAATCGACCTCAACATAGTCTCAATGAACTTAATTAATGGAGCTTCCAATGCCTGAAATACGAGGGACGACGATTTTGTCCGTACGTCGAGGCAATAGCGTCGTCATCGGTGGCGACGGTCAAGTGTCAATGGGCAATACCGTCATGAAAGGCAATGCCCGAAAAGTGAGGCGCTTGTTTAAAGGCGACGTTTTAGCTGGCTTCGCCGGCAGCACCGCTGACGCATTTACCTTGTTTGAATTATTTGATGCCAAGCTGGCCAAACACCAAGGCATCTTAACTAAGGCAGCGGTAGAGCTGGCCAAAGAATGGCGCACCGATCGCATGTTACGCAAACTCGAAGCCTTGTTGTGTGTGGCCGATAAAGACGCCTCGTATATTATTTCGGGCACTGGCGACGTAATCGAACCGCAGGGCGGCGTTATGGCCATTGGGTCGGGCGGCTCGTTTGCCGAATCCGCCGCTCGCGCTCTAGTTGCCAACACCGACATGCCAGCGCGCGATATTGTTGAAGCGTCGCTCAACATCGCTGCGGATATTTGTGTGTATACCAACCACAATCTAACCATCGAAGAACTCGAATTTGCTCAGCAGGAGCCGTCAGAATGAGTGAGATGACCCCCCGCGAGATCGTACAAGAACTCGACAAGCATATTATTGGGCAATCCGCTGCCAAACGAGCGGTGGCCATCGCCTTACGTAATCGCTGGCGGCGCACGCAAGTTGGCGACGAAGCCTTACGCAAAGAAATTACGCCCAAAAACATATTGATGATTGGCCCCACTGGTGTAGGAAAAACTGAGATCGCTCGTCGCTTAGCGAATCTTGCTGATGCGCCGTTTATCAAAGTTGAAGCCACCAAGTTTACCGAAGTAGGCTATGTGGGTCGTGAGGTCGATTCGATCATCCGTGACTTGGCCGACATTGCCGTTAAAGGCCAACGAGAAGCCGAAACCCGTAAGGTGCGCGCGCGAGCTGAAGACCTTGCCGAGGAACGTATTCTGGATGTGCTGCTGCCGCCAGCGCGCGATATGGGGTTTACGCCAGACCACAGTGATAAGCCCGATGGCGCAGCCCGTCAACGCTTTCGCAAAAAATTACGCGAAGGCACTTTAGACGACAAAGAAATTGAAATCGAGATCAGTGTATCGCCCTCAGGAGTTGAGATCTTTGGGCCTCAAGGCATGGAGGAGATCACCAATCAATTGCAAGGCATGATGAAAAACTTCGGAGCGGATAAAAAGACCGCACGCAAGATGCGCGTGAAAGACGCGCTTAAAGCGCTCACCGAAGAAGAAGCCGCCAAACTGGTGAATGAAGAAGATCTCAAAGAGGCCGCCATTTCCAGATTAGAAAACAATGGCATTGTGTTTCTCGACGAAATCGACAAAATCGTTGGCCGTTCAGAGGGCGGTAAAAGCCCAGACGTATCGCGCGAAGGCGTGCAGCGCGATTTGTTGCCCTTGGTTGAAGGCAGCACCGTATCGACCAAACACGGCATGGTCAAAACCGATCACATTTTGTTTATCGGTTCGGGCGCGTTTCAATTATCAAAGCCTTCGGATTTAATTCCTGAACTGCAAGGCCGCATGCCCATTCGAGTGGAGCTCAGTGCCTTAAGTGTCGAGGACTTCACGCGTATATTGACCGAGCCAGACGCCTCGTTAACCGAGCAGTACCAAGCCTTAATGAACACCGAAGGTGTTGAGCTGAGCTTTACCGACAATGGCATTCAGCGTATTGCCGAGCTGGCTTGGCAAGTCAATGAAAGCACCGAAAATATTGGCGCGCGACGTTTACACACCATGCTCGAACGTTTGCTGGAAACGGTGTCGTTTGAAGCCAGCGACCGAGGCGGCGATAAAATCACCATCGACCAAGCCTACGTCAACGAGCACTTAGACGAACTTGCCGAGAACGAAGATTTTGCGCGCTACATTCTCTAAGTTAGTCGCGGCTAAAGTGACTACGTCAAAACGCCAATAGGTGCTGAATGATTTTCGGTATCCTATTTATTCTTGCGTTTTTGATCGGCTTGGCTGCGTATCTTTTCAGTGAACGTTGGCCGCTGTCTATCGCGATTCCCTGCGTTTTATTTTTCTTAAATTTACTCAGCGATTCGCAGGCGAATTGGGGTTTGAATTTAATCTTCGGCTTGCCGATTGTGCTGGTCGGCGGTTTGCTTGGTGCTTACGTCGTTGTTATTTATCGAGGTGAGGACGCCGACGAGGCCGATTCAATCACAGCAACAGAAGGCGAGGATTCTTCCAATGACTCAGTTTAACCATCAAGTCGTCTGGATCACCGGCGCCTCATCAGGCATCGGTGAGGCTTTAGCCGTGGCCTTTTCAAAGGCTGGCGCCAAGCTCATTTTGTCGTCGCGAAATCAAGCGGAACTAGAACGCGTGCAATCGCTTTGCCAAGGTGAGAGTTTGGTATTGCCACTGGACGTCACCGACGAGGCAGCCATGCCAGCACTGGTAAAGAGGGCGCACGAATGGCAAGGAAAAATCGATTTTTTGATTAACAACGCCGGTATTTCACAGCGTTCTTCTTGTTTGAAAACGGATATGTCGACCTACCGCCATTTGTTTGAAGTCGACGTGTTTGGGCAAATTGCACTGACCAAACTTGTGCTGCCAATCATGATAGAACAAGGCTCGGGCCATCTGGCCGTGACCTCCTCGGTGGCAGGCAAAATTGGCGTGCCGTTTCGAACCGGCTATAGCGCGGCTAAGCACGCCATGATGGGGTTCTTTGATGCGCTGCGTACCGAAGTGGCGCATCAAAGTATCAAGGTCACCACGATCACACCGGGCTATATTCGCACTAATATCTCGGCGAATGCGGTGGTAGGCGATGGCTCAGCCTATGCCGTTGAAGACACCGACATTCGCAAAGGCATGAGCGCCAATGAGTGTGCCGACGTAATTCTCAAAGGCTTAGCCAAGCACAAACCAGAAATCGCGGTTGGGCGCGGCGCCGAAATGCACGCCTTGTGGCTTAAACGTTTGTTTCCCAAGGTGGTATTTAAAATGGCGGCCAAACGTTTTCATCAAACTGCCGCGGAAAACGACTTCAAATAACCGCTTTTGTCGTAAACTATCAGCACACACATTATGATAAAAAAGCGTTGGACAGAGACAGCTCTGCCCTACATTCACGCTCATTACCCGCCCAGCGATTGCCATGATTCACTCTGAATGCACTTCCACGCTTGATTTAGTCGACGACGAACTCGGCCAATTGTTTACCAATATTGGTCGTGGTGTCGAGAAAGAAGGCCTGCGCGTGACGCCAACGGCGCAGATTGCACAAAGCCATCATCCCGAAGCCTTGGGTTCAACGCTCACGCATCACAGCATTACCACAGACTACTCCGAAGCGTTGCTTGAATTTATTACGCCGGTGCACAAAGAGATCGACGACACCATTCGTTATCTCAGTAATTTGCACGCCTTCACGCTTGAGAATATCGGCGATGAAGCTATTTGGCCGGGAAGTATGCCTTGTGTATTAGCGGGCGATGAGAGCATTCCCATAGCCGACTACGGCAGCTCCAATATCGGCATGCTCAAGCACGTGTATCGCCAAGGCTTGGCCGTGCGCTATGGTCGCATCATGCAGTCGATTGCGGGTATCCACTATAATTTTTCTCTGTGTGATGCCTTTTGGGAAACCTATCAGCGTAAGTTCGATGCGGCCAAAACTCCGTCTGGGCAAAACCTGCAAGACTTTAAGTCGGCGCACTATTTTTCATTGATCCGCAACTTCCGCCGGTACTCCTGGATTTTGCATTATCTGTTTGGCGCTTCGCCGGTATTAGATGAGACTTTCTTAGATGGCCGTGAGCCAGAAGAGCATGGCTTGCAAAAAATGGGCGAGCAAACCTGGGGCTTACCATATGCCACTTCACTCAGAATGAGTGATTTAGGTTATCAGAATTCGGCGCAGCAAGACTTGCACATCTCTTATGATTCCTTGGAAGACTACGTAGCAACCCTAAGCACCGCCATTCACCAACCCTATCGTGAATACCAAGACATTGGCGTTAAGCGCGGCGATCTCTTTCAGCAACTCAATACCAATATTTTGCAGATTGAGAACGAGTATTACAGCGATATTAGGCCAAAACGCGTGACCCGCTCAGGTGAAAAGCCCGTTGCCGCATTGAGAGATCGAGGCGTTGAGTACATTGAAGTGCGGATTCTCGACATTAATCCGTTTATCAACGAGGGCATCTCGAGCCAGCAAATCCGTTTTATGGACGCCTTTTTATTGTATTGCTTGTTCGCCCAATGCCCATTGCAAAGCGATACCCGTTGCATGGAAACCCGAGACAATCAAACCAAGGTAATACAACGCGGTCGCGACCCAGAGTTAACGCTCGAAAGCCAAGGCCGGCAAGTGCCGTTGAAAGACGCGGCAACTGAATTGCTTGATGCGATTATGCAAATCGCGAATATCTTAGACAAAGCGCACGACACCTTTGATTATTCGTCGGCGGTGTTTGCCCAGCAAGCCAAGGTTGACGATGTGTCGCTAACCCCGTCTGGGCAAACCATGCAAATGATTGAGCAAGGCAAAGAATTTATTGAAATCATGCGCGAGCAAGCCAACCAGCAAAAAACGCATTTTTCGAGCATTGACACCGATGAGGCATTCATTGCCGAAATGCAAAAGGAAGCGACTGAGTCTTTAGCGAAACAAGCGCAAATGGAAGCCAGTGACACGCAGGATTTCGAATCCTTTCTGCAAGACTACAATAATAGTTAGCGCCAATAGTTAACGCCGGTTTTTACCAAGCTCGGCGCGAATCATTCAGAGTAGACTGGCTCGCTGGAACCTTGATGAGCAATTGACACAAAACGCGGGTAGGGAATCTCAATGTCATGCCGATCGAAGGCGCGGTGGATGGCTTTGATTACCAAATGTATTGTGAGGCCTCGTTTTTCAGGTTCATCGATCCAGCCCATTAGCTGCACATCGACACCGCTCGCCGCGAAGTTTCTAAAACGGATACGCGGGGCCGGGTAGTCGCAAATGTTTTCTTGCTCTTGCGCCACTTGCATGAGTACTTCTTCGACTCTATCAAGATCTGATTCATAAGCGCAGGAAACATTAACCCTGATGCGCATTTTATGCGCCGCCCCACCACTCTCATTGACTATTTTGGAGTTGCCGATAACGCCATTCGGAATTGTGACTTCGATGTCGTCACGTGTGAGTAGGCGTGTCGAGCGAATGCCGATGTGCGTCACTTTGCCGCGTTCGCCTGAATCCAAGTTTACGTAGTCGCCGAGTTTGTAGGGCCGATCCGCTAAAATAAACACACCGGAGAATAAATTGGCAAGCGTATCTTTGGCGGCAAAACCCACCGCGATACCAACAATACCGGCCGAGGCGATCAAACCAACCGGGTTAATGCCCCAGATAATCAGTACCGCGTAGGCGGCCATAATCATCAGTATGATTTTGCTGGTGATGACCAACAGCGGCTCGGTGCGAATATCCAGCTTTTTAAAATGCAGTGGATCGCGCGACATCGCCTTAATAATTAATTCGCTAATGCCAAGTGAGGCTCGCAAGATCGAAAGTACGATCAATGACAATGCGATTGGCACAATATAGGCAAAGCCGCCCTGGTCATAGCCAGAGGATTTAGATGCCACGATTAATCCAAACCACACCACCAAGTTAAAAAGAGGCCCGCGTAATTCGCCGATAATATTGTCGTCTAAGTCGCTTTTGGTTTTGGCAGTGAGGCGTTCAATTAAGGCAATGGCGTATCGTCGAAATACATACGCGAAACCCCAAAAGAACGCCAAAATAATAAATGCTTCAATGATGGGATAGTCACGCAGGTACGACCAATACGGCTGAACCTGCTCAGGCAGCATCTCAACGAAAAGCGGCAGATTTTCACTGAGATCAATGTTGCTCTCTAAAGCAGAGGCAGCTGAGTCTTGCTCGCTTTCTTGTTTAACCGCTTTGAGTAGTGTCGAATTGCTCATGTGCCCTCTCTCCTAGTAGACGACGTTATATCACGCGCGATAGCGTGGAGCTATACGTCTTGAGCTTCAATCCAATTTTGAATCTCTTGGGTTAGCTGTTGATCGCTTTTACCGTTAACTTCAATGGGCTCGCCAAACACACAGCGTATTGTGCCGGGCTTAATCCAAAGGCTCTTGTTCGACCAGTAGCGCCCAGCATTATGCGCGACTGGCACGATAGGCACTTGAGCTTGAATCGCCAGCATCGCCGCGCCTTTTTTATAGCGGCCTGATTCTCGATATGGGGTACGCGTGCCTTGGGGGAAAATCAGCACGTGGCGGCCTTCGGCCAGTTTTTTTACACCTTGCTCAACCACTTGGTCTAAGGCGTTTTTACGATCACTTCGGTCAATGGCAATCGGGCGGGTTGCCCACAATCCCCAACCAAACACCGGAATCCGAAAAAGCTCTTTTTTTAAGACCCAGGCTAAGGGGGGTAAGAAGGTTTGCGTGGTAATGGTTTCCCACGTTGATTGGTGTTCGCAAGCGATCACACAAGGCGCTTCAGGAACGTTTTCAAGGCCAATAATTTCATGTTTTAAACCAACCGTAATGCGCAGCCACCATGTTACAAACATAGCCCATCCAGCGATCATTTTGGAACGTCGTTGAGGTGAGAAAAATAAGGCGACACTGGCGATGATAAAAAACGGAACTGTCGACAGCGCTTCGCCAAGGTAAAAAAGAATGGAACGAAAAACAATCACAATTAGATCTCGAGGTTTAAAAGTGCGTCGGCAAAAGACGCTAATGAATCAAATACCAAGGTGCCATCAAGCTTGAGGCTGGCGTCTTTCTTGATCTTTTTTAGGCTCTTTTTACCATTACCCGTTTTAACCAATACGGGGTTGGCACCTGCACTTTTTGCGGCGACCAAATCACGCACCGAATCACCTACCGAGAACACATCTTGAAAGGTCGTGTTGAGCCGTGCTCCAAGTTCTTCATACATCCCGGTGAGAGGTTTGCGGCAAACACACTCGTCGTTAGGGTGATGCGGGCAAAAAAGAATACTGTTAATTTTGCCACCATGTTGTTGAATATAGTCGAGCATGCGCACATGTATTTGGCCCAGCATATCGGCGGTCAGTAAGCCGCGGCCAATACCAGACTGATTGCTGATAATCACGATGTCGTACTCGGCCTGCGAAAGCCGCGCGATGGCTTCTAAGCTGCCCTTAATCGGTAACCATTCCTCTGGCGTTTTGATGAAATCCGGCGAATCTTTATTAATGACGCCATCACGATCGAGAATAAGCAGTTTCATTTTTTTTACGCTGTTTGCAGGAGGCTGATGTCAGCAACGCGTAGAAATAAATCTTGCAAACGCTTTAACAAAGCAAGGCGATTCATTTGCTCGCTGGCATCGTCACTCATCACCATCACATTATCAAAGAAGGCGTCTACCGGGCTACGCAGGTCAGCTAGCTTGGCTAAGCCTTGTTGGTAGTCGCCCTGATCAAACAAACTGGCGCAGTCTTGCTCCACCGCCAAGAGCGCCTGATGCAACCGAACCTCTTCTTCAGCCGAGAGGGCTGAGGTGTCAATTTTCGTTACTACCGCCTGATCTTGTTTCTTAAGAATGTTTGCGATTCGTTTGTTAGCCGCCGCTAAATCTTGCGCTTCGCTGAGTTCACTAAATGCCACAATCGCGTTTAGGCGTTGAGCAAAGTCAAGAGGGCTGTCGGGCTTACATGCCAGTACGGATTTAATTTGTGTGGTGGCAAAGTCTTGGGTTTGATAAAACGCCAATAGGCGGCTGCGCACAAATTCAACTATGTCGTTTTGTGTGTCGTTTGTGACCACAAAACCTTGTTGCTCGGCGTAGACCTCGCTGCACATGGCGACCAAATCGGATAAGCCTAAGGTGTGCTCTTTGTCGATCAGCAAGCGCAAAATGCTCAGCGCGGCCCGTCTTAAACCATAGGGGTCTTTGTCGCCGGTTGGCACTTCTCCGCTGGCGTAAATGCCAACTAAACTATCCAGTTTGTCGGCCAGAGCCACGCATTGAGCTTCGAGGCTAACGGGCAAGGTGTCGCCTGCAAATTTTGGCCAATAGTGTTGTTCAACGCATTCGCCTACCAATGCAGGTTCGCCGTCTCGATCGGCGTAGTAGTGGCCCATAATGCCTTGCAGTTCGTCAAACTCGCCGACCATATCTGAAACTAAATCGGCCTTGGCTAAACGTGCGCCACGAGCGGCCAGTTTAGTATCGGCCTTTAACTGATTGGCCAGCAGGCTTGCCAATTTCTCAAGGCGTTGAGTCTTATCTAAAAGGCTCCCTAACTTGGCGTGAAACATCACACTAGAGAGTCGCTCGACTCGATCTTCAAGGCGTATCTTTTGATCGGTTTGCCAAAAAAATTGCGCGTCAGACAGCCGCGCTCTTAAGACTTTTTCGTTACCCGATTTTACTTGGGCCGGGTTAGAGCTTTCGATATTACTCAAGGTAATAAAGTGCGGCATTAATTTGCCGGCGTCATCGACAACATGAAAGTACTTTTGATGATCGCGCATGGACGAAATCAAGCATTCTTGGGGAACGTCTAAAAACGATTTATCAAAGTCACCAATAATGGGGCTAGGGTATTCGACCAAGCCGGTCACTTCGTCAAGCAGAGCGGGGTCATCGACAATTTGGCCGCCCAGTGTTTTCGCCGCGTCTTGAACTTGTTGGGCTATCAACGCCTTACGTTTCTCAAAGTCAGCAATGACATGACCTTGCTCTAAAAGAACCTGCTCGTAGTCATCAGCATGTTCAATATGTATTTCGCCAGCGCTGTGAAAGCGATGCCCTAGGCTTGTATTGCCAGATTGAATATTCAGCACTTCGCATGGAAGTTGTCGCCCGCCATGCAAAGCCAATAGCCATTTCACCGGGCGAACGAATTCAGCATCGCCATTACCCCAACGCATTCGCTTGGGGATGGGCAAGCGCTTGAGCGCTTGCTCAACTAGACCGCTGATCAAGTCGTCAAGGTGTTTGCCGCTTTCACTCACGGTATAGGCTAACCATTCGCCTTTGTCGGTTTTTAATCGTTCTAGTTGATCGACCTCAACACCACATGAACGCGCAAACCCCAGTGCGGCTTTGCTCGGGTTGCCGTCGCTGTCGAACGCGGCCTGAATCGCCGGCCCGCGACGCTCATTGGATTGATCGGCTTGCTGTTCTTTCACGTCGCTTACGCTAACCGCTAAACGGCGAGGCGACGCAAACGGAGTGACTTGAGCTGCGTTTTCAATCAATTGCGCTTCGAGTAAGGCATTGGCCATTTCGCGACTAAAGGCGTCGTGCAGATTCTTTAAGGCTTTAGGCGGCAGTTCTTCGGTGCCCAATTCGATTAATAAGGTCTGTAAGCTCATTGCTGCGCCCCCAAGGCTTTACCGCGTGGAAAGCCTAGCGCTTCACGAGCCTCGTAGTAAGTGCTCGCAACCCCTTTAGCGAGTGTGCGAATACGACCAATGTAACGAGCACGCTCGGTAACACCAATCGCGTGGCGCGCATCTAAAAGGTTAAAGCTGTGCGACGCTTTGAGCATTTTTTCGTAGGCTGGCAATGCGAGCTTTTGTTCCAGCAAATACGTGGCCTCTTTTTCGCAGGCATTAAAGAAGTGCAACAGTTCTTCAACATTGGCGTGTTCAAAGTTGTATTGCGATTGCTCTACTTCTTGTTGATGATAAATATCGCCATAGCTAAAGCCGTCGGTCCAGACCAAGTCGTAAATATTGTCTACGCCTTGAATGTACATGGCGATACGCTCTAAGCCGTATGTGATCTCGCCAGTGACTGGGCGACAATCCAATCCGCCGACTTGCTGAAAATAAGTAAACTGTGTGACTTCCATGCCATTGAGCCATACCTCCCAGCCGAGCCCCCATGCGCCAATAGTCGGCGACTCCCAATTGTCTTCCACGAATCGTACATCGTCGGCCAACATATCAATGCCTAAGGCTTGCATTGACTCCAGATAGAGTTCTTGGATGTTGTCAGGGGAAGGTTTGAGAATCACTTGGTATTGAAAGTAATGTTGCAAACGATTTGGGTTTTCGCCATAACGACCATCAGTCGGTCGTCGAGAAGGTTGCACGTAGGCAGCATTCAATGGTTCGGGGCCAATGGCGCCCAGAAATGTGGGCTGGTGAAAGGTGCCGGCACCGACCTCAATATCAAGCGGTTGCATAATCACGCAACCATTGTCTGCCCAGAACTGTTGCAAGCGCAATATCATGTCCTGAAAGCTTAATCCGCTTTTCATAAGTCGATCCGATTCTGATGGGAAAAGTTGAGTTAAAGAAAACGAGAAACCTTCGTTTAAGGGCGCTTATTATAGCGAGCCAACCTCGGAATGCGAACCAAAACCCGCAAAGCCAAAGTGGTAAAAAATAGTCGTTTTTAAGTAAATTTATTCGTCGTATTAAAGGCCAACTAGACAATCTGACTAAGACATAACTGGGAATCATGACAGCATTAAAAAAAAGTTATAAAACGCTAGACAAGCCCTTTTTTTTTGAGTACCTTCCTTCTTGACTTTGGTCAGCCCAAGTCACCTAGGAGTGAGGAAAGTGCAGCTAATAGCACGACTCATGAAGATAAAAAGACTCGTTAATAAGAATAATAAGGGCGGGTCTTTTTATTTTCGTGCTAAGGATTTTGGCAGTAAGGGAATGTTGCCGACGAATCACCAACTTTTGAATTTTTTTCTGCCGCTGGCGCTTTATTTTCGGTTGTTTATTCGTGTTTGGGACTTTGGTTGTAAGGGAATGTTGTCAACGAATCATCGGCTTTTATTTTTTTATCTGCTTTGCCGCTTGTGCTTCTCAGCGGCTTAATTTCGTTTTTCTTTTTCGTAGAACTGGATGTTGGCGCCGTCTGGGGTTTTTATATTGATGAGTTTTAGTTTGCCGTAGGGGCTGATTTTGGCGTGTTGGATGGGCGCTTCTAGTGCTGGGTTTGTCTTTTTGATTCTGGCTAGGGCTTGTTCAATATTGTTAACTTCGAATCGGGCGGCGAGGATGCCCAGGTTGGGGGCCTTGCATTGTTCGGCGTAGTCGTTACCTTGGATGTCGAGTATCTCAATGCTTTCTAATCGACCGACTTCGCCGGCTTTGGGTGTGACGATGCCGGCTTGATATCGCACTGACGTTGTTAGGCTCTTGGGTATGCCGATAGGCATGTTTTCGGGTTTTTCCGATTTTGTTGGCTGGCCGTCGAAGAACACATCGAACCCTAGGGTGCCGGTAAAAAACGCGAGGGTTTCATTTTTGTTGCGCACCATTTGCATCAAATTAAAGGGGCCGGAAAATCGTTCAAAGTCAGGAAAGTCGGGCGAAATAGGGCGATTTAGGCGCTCATACGATTGCACTTGCAGACCATCTGGTCCTTTGAAGATCACAATATTGAGGTGCGATGCGCCAAATTTTAGTTCTGCGATTGGCGTCTCTGTCCACCAGCCCATCTCGATGGCGTCGTCGTAAACACTTTGCATGTCTTTCATGCGCACCATCAAGCTAAAATAACAACCGGTATCCCAGGCTCTTGAGCCGGGGCGTGTTGGCACTTGACGGCCCGCGTTATCAAAGTCCACCAGCCGAATATAGCCTTCCTCGCGATTGTTTTGCCGCAGTACTAAGGCGGTCGCCGTCGCTTGATCGCTCAAGCCCCAAGCTTGGATTTCATCGGCGCTCATCACGCCTCGCCATACGGGTTTGTAGCCGCCAATTTTAGTAAAGAATTCGGCGCTTCGATCAATGTCACTCACACTCACTACGACTTCTTGCCAAGGTTCATTGGATATCGCCGTTTGAGCAGCGACCTCAGATATTGTGGCCGGTAAAGTAAAGGCAAAGAAAAAGTAGAAAGGGTTCATATTGAATCGTATTATTAATTGGCGGCCTATACAGTAGACGATCTCGAGTGAGTGAAATAAGAAGCCTTGAGTTAGCCAGTAAGTTTGCAGCTCTTCTTGGCAGTGCCGTCATCGCAGGCGCCTGATAACGCCTTGGTTATTAAGCCAAAACCCACGGAAAACAAAATGTCTTCAGCCAGACACGCAAACACAAAAATTCAACTCGCTCATTTGCCAACGCCAATAGTAGAACTCACTAATCTGAGCCGCCTATTAAACGGCCCTCGACTTTTAATGAAACGCGATGACTTAACGGGTTTGGCCATGGGCGGCAATAAGACTCGCAAGCTTGAATATATTCTCAAGGATGCCTTAGATGGCGAATGCGATTCGGTGATCACCGCCGGGGCGCAACAATCGAATCATTGTCGCCAAACCGCTGCGGCGGCCGCGCAATTGGGGCTGGAGTGCCACCTATTATTGGGGGGAGTTGCGCCGCAAGAAGATACCGGTAATTTGCTATTAAGTTCCTTGCTTGGTGCCCATATCCATTGGGGCGGCGAAGACCGAAAAGGCGAAGGCATCCCAGCACTCAAGTCACACTTGGAATCCCTTGATAAAAAACCGTATGTTGTGCCCTATGGTGGCTCAAGCCCACTGGGAGCGCTCGCTTATGTTAAAGCTGTCGAAGAGTGTGCTGAGCAAACTCAAGAGCAGGAGATATCACATATTGTGTTTGCGACATCTTCAGGTGGAACGCATGCGGGGATGGCGCTCGGGAAAGCACTGACCAAAGGCACGTACCAACTAACGGGAATCAATATCGATAAAGATGAGCCGGGGTCGGTTCCGTTTGCTCAGCGCATTTACGAGCTCGCGCAGAAAACCAATGAGATGTTTGATTTAAACTGCGAGCTTAAGCTCGAAGACATCTGCGTAAATGATGACTATCTGGGTAAAGGCTATGGTTTTGTGAGCGAGACCGAACAAGAAGCGATTGCGCTCTTGGCTGCTAAGGAGGGAATTCTACTAGACCCCGTTTATACCGGGCGCGCCATGGCTGGGTTAATCGACATGATTCGCCAAGACCGCTTTGCAAACGACGAGACGGTTTTGTTTTGGCATACCGGTGGTGCGCCGGCGCTGTTTGCTTGAGAGCCTTGAGTCTCGTAAGGGATTTACAGAATTAGGCGATTCGTTCAACCGCAAAAATCAAGGAATGATGTTGAATGCCAGGCACATGATCACCGTAGTCTTGCCAGCGAATACGAAGCGTTTTACTGAATACTCGTGTATTGATTTGCTCAAGGTAGGCCGGGTCTTGCAATGCATGCTCATTAATTGAAAACCCAAAAACCCCATTTATCGGCATTAAATCCAATAGTGTACTGAGCGCCTGCGCTGTGGCATGGCCAGGCGCGAATACACCAACTGCCGACATAATAGGAAACCCTTCGTGAATGTAATCAAAGGGCGCATCAAGGTCAGCCAGATAAAGTTTTTTATACAGCTCTTTTTGTGCAGCCGCATCTAACATCGCTTGACTGAAGTCTGAACCAAATAGTTGGCTAAAGCCGTATTGATGCAGTAATTCGCCTGAGTAGCCGGTGCCGCAGCCAATGTCTAACAGCGGTAAGTTTTTGTCCTTAACAACCTCAGCTAAGGCGTGGGCAGTTCGCTGCGGCGAGGCATAACCGTTGTTGATCAGTTCCTCATCATAGCTGCCAGCCCACTGGTCGTATAAGGCCCGAGTTTGGTCTTTGTTTTGCAGCTCGTAGGCGTTGTTAAGAAATTGCGTTTGTTTATTTGAATTATTGTTATTGCTCATCCAACTCTACCGTAGCTTGACTTTTAGATACGGTAGCAAAAAATTCAAACAAGTTCAGCTGCGCTGCTGGCACGCCTTATTTTTCTAGCGCAAGCATCATAAGTGCGCGCCTTGGTTTACGAATTGCTTTACTTGATTAGTCGAGTCTCAGGGTAGGCCGCATGCCAACCGAACCAAAACGCGCGATGATAAGGCAGGCGCTCAAGCTTTTGTGAGTCGCTGGCAATTAGATAATCCTCTGTGACTCGCCATTTAACGCCATCGGTGTCAGTTGCTTGATCGCGCCCGTCATACCGTTTGAGCTTAATATTGCCCGCGTCATAAACCCGGTTTGCACCGCTTTTGTCAGTGAGAACCACAAAGCGCTGGCCACCAATTCGCTCATAAAACACCGGGTTTTTCTCTAAGAAATCGGTATCAATGGCAAGCTGTTGTTCGGGGGCTGCGGCAAAACGTAGGGCTAACACCTCTTGCTTATTCTCTAAGCGCGTATCATTGAATGGCGTATTGAACATCAATTGATCAGTGCTGAAGTAGTCGTTATAAGCCACGCCTTCGCCATAATCGCGCTCATGACCTGTTTGCAGTGAGAGCACAGTCGTGTCCGGGTGGCGTCGCCGCCACTCTTTCCAGGTGGTGGTAACCACGCTCAAATGCTCGAGCGCAATGCCTTTATCAACTAAAGGGCCTAACACGGGTTC
>CALAKU010000009.1 GCA_937922925.1 uncultured Arenicella sp.
GCATTATTCACTTTAACGCCATCACTGGTTGATACCGCTAGATCACTGCCCTGCAAGGTAGTGGCTGAATCCAAGGCAACAACGTCTGCCGCCATCACTTTGCCGGAAACCACATGGTAGGTCAGGATCGACGTCAGCAAGGCTTTGTCTGCCAAAATGGCGTTTAACTGATCAGCGGGAATCTTGCTAAAGGCTTCGTCGGTGGGGGCGAAAACGGTAAACGGCCCATCGCCTTTTAAGGCATCAATTAAGCCTGCTTCGGTTAAGGCGGTTGCTAGGGTGTTAAACGAACCCGCCGCCACGGCGGTATCGACAATGTCTTTGGCTTGCTCAGAAACGGCGACGACGCTTGCTTTAGGCGCCGCGCCATAACTGCCGCTTGCCAACGAAGTTGCCGAGAAAAGTAAAGCCGAAGCCGCAATAAGAGAAGTGAGGAGTGTTTTGAGTTTCATAATAATCGGGGTATTAAGTTAGGGAGCGAGCACGGTAACAAGCCAGCAGTGTTCTACTTGTTTAATTTTGCTTACCATTTTGCAAAGCTCATGATTTTTCTAATCACGCTTGTGAATTTAAAGTCATCTTGTGAACCAAGCGCTCTTTAAACCTTAATCTTTAACCAAAATGCGCTAGGATTGGCTCATGCTCGATTCCTTGTTTTTTATCTTTGTTGGCGCCGCCCTATTTGCCACCTTGGCGCTGTTTGCCCGCCAGTCGCTGATCATCGCTTACATAACCGTCGGTGTATTGTTGGGGCCTTGGGGTATTGGCTGGGTAACAGACACGCAATTGATTCAAGACATCTCCAATATTGGCATTATTTTTCTATTGTTTTTGCTTGGGCTTAACTTAAGCCCGCAAAAGCTATTCGAGTTACTACGCCAAACCACGATTGTCACCGTACTAACCTCAGCTGTCTTCGCTAGTGTCGGCTGGGCTTTTGCTACCTTGGCCGGTTTTGATTTCACCAATGCCATTATTATTGGTGTGGCGTGCATGTTCTCCAGCACGATTATTGGTCTTAAGCTATTGCCCACCACGGTACTGCATCATCGTCATACCGGCGAAGTGATTGTCAGCGTTTTACTATTGCAAGACTTAATCGCAATTGTAGTGCTATTGGCTTTTCAGGCTGCATCAAGTGACGCCAACATTGGTTTGGAATTGGCAAAGCTTGTGGTGCTTCTGCCGGTGCTGATTGGCGCAGCGTGGGCAATCAATAAAACCATTTTGCTCAAATTAATCGGCTTGTTTGATAAAATCCAAGAGTACATTTTTCTCATTGCCTTAGCTTGGTGCCTCGGCATCGCACAACTTGCTCACGCGATTGGCTTCTCGCATGAAACAGGCGCTTTTATTGCTGGCATTACGATTGCAACCAGCCCCATTTCTCAATTCATCTCAGAAGCGCTCAAGCCCTTGCGCGATTTTTTCTTGGTCTTGTTTTTCTTTGCCTTGGGCGCAGGCTTAAATATCTCACAGCTCGATAAAATTTGGCTGCCCGCAATTTTATTGGGCGGCGCTATGTTGGTCATCAAGCCGGTTGTGTTTAGGTTCGCTCTGCGCAAGGTTTCCGAAACAAATAAGCTTGGTTGGGAAACCGGCTATCGACTCGGCCAAATGAGCGAGTTCAGTTTGTTGATCATGGTGGTGGCGTTAAACAGTGCGCTCATTAATGCCGATGCACTGTATTTTGTTCAGCTTGCGACTCTGGTCACGTTTATTGGGTCGACTTATTCTATTGTATTGCGATATCCAACGCCGGTGGCGGTCTCGGATCGTTTGCGGCGTGACTGAGCACAAAAAATGAATCTTATGAAACACGTCATACTGGGCTGCGGAGACGTTGGGCGACGTATTGCCCAGCAATTAATTAATCAAGGCGTTGAGCCAACTCAGATCACGGCCTTTGTGCGCAGCAGCATCGACCAAGCAGAGGCGCTTGGGGTTAAGGTTGAGCGGCTAGATTTAGATGCCGACTTGCCCGACATGCAAATTTGCGAGAGTGCAATCTGCTACTACACAATCGCACCGCAAAAAGAAGGGCGTCAAGACCGTCGCTCGCGAGCGTTAATCGCTAAGTTTAAAGAGCAAGCCATCACGCCAGCAACCTTTGTGTTAATAAGCACTACCGGTGTTTATGGCGATCATCAAGGCGAATGGGTTGACGAAACCACGCCAGCCCAGCCACAAACCGAACGTGGGCAACGCAGGCTAGATTCAGAGCAGCAATGGATGCAGTGGGGTAAATCGAATCAGGTCGATACAGTGATATTAAGGGTGCCTGGTATCTACGCCTATAGTCGGTTGCCGGTAAAGCGCATACAAGCTGGCACGCCGGTAGTGCGCCCACAAGAATGTGGCTTTACCAATCGTATCCATGCGGACGACTTAGCGCGGGCTTGCATTTGTGCAGCTCAACATGGGCGAGCTGGCGAAGTGTACAACGCCACGGATGGAACGCCCGGTAAAATAAGTGAGTACCTAACAGAAGCAGCGAATGTACTAGGTTTGCCAACCTTGCCAGAAATTTCGATGAACGAAGCGCAGCAGGTTTTGTCGGCGAGTATGTTGTCTTACTTGGGCGAGTCGCGAAAAATCAGCAATCAAAAAATGCGAACCGAACTCAAGGTTCAATTGCGATACCCTGATTTCAAAGACGGCATAAAAGTAGGATAAAAACGCCGCCCCAAATATGAGGCGGCGCTGAGAAAAGCTCGCTTATTCGCAGTGGTAATGGTCACCATGCGAGTAGCAATCTCGATCACGATAGTCGTAGCGTGAGTAATTGCTGCTCGGGCAATAGTTATTGTTGTAACTATTATTATAAGAGCGATCGCGATAGCCATTTTGATAACCGCCGCGATAATTGTTGTAGCGGCGCTTATTCTTGTAATAGCGTTTCGCATTGTAGGAATTATCGTAGTATCGCTTTGAGCCATAGTAGTCATTGGAATAGCGTTTACGGTACTGGCGCTTTTTGTATTTTTTGTGTTTGTAACCATGGTTGTAGTGGTGAACATCATGGAGATTCACGCTAAACCCGTGTTTCGAAACCGACACGCTGCCGCCCGCGTTTGCCGTTGACGAAATGGTTAATAAAGGCGCAGCCGCAAGCAGCGCAAAAGCCGCGAACCCAGTAGATAAAAAAGTAGAGAGCCGTTTCATGGAAGCCTCCGATTGGTTAGGATAGCCCAACTTTACAAAAATACAGCTTAACCCAAACTGAACATGGCCAATATACGCTCAATCGTGGTTTTAACCGGCGCCGGTATCTCCGCCGAATCCGGTATCAAAACCTTTCGCGCTTCCGATGG
>CALAKU010000010.1 GCA_937922925.1 uncultured Arenicella sp.
CTCACACGTTGAAAGTCAAGATGCATTACTTGGGTTTTAAACGGATGCATTTGCACATCGCGTAAAATCGCACGCTGTAAATCGCCATCGACTTGGATTTGCACTAAGGCGGAATGGAAAGCTTCAATCTCAAGTTGGTGCATGATCTTATTGTGATCAACCAACAAGTATTGCTCATCTTCTCCACCGCCATAGACGACAAGGGGTACTTGACCAGCTCGACGCGCACGTCGGCTAGCGGCGGTACCTTTGCCACTTCTTACTTCAGCTTCTACTATAAAATTCGCAGACATTGTTTTATCCAGATTGGTGTATCTGGCACGTTATGACTCACGTTGTTTTATCAAGACTCGTATGTCTCAATCAACTCAAGGAGTCGTTCCATTCACGCATTAAAAATACGCACTAAAGATGCTCAGTGAACTTAATCAACCTCACTGAACAATGAACTCACCGAATCACTTGCGATGATTCGGCGAATCGATTCGCCCAACAGATGCGCTACCGACAATTGTCGGATTTTGTCGCTGTCTGCGGCGGCATCGGACAAAGGAATGGTATTACCCACTACAACTTCGTCCATACTTGATGCATTAATTCGGGTTACCGCCTCTCCTGATAGAACCGGATGCGTGCAATACGCTCGCACAGCGGTTGCGCCTTGCGCTTTAAGCGCATCGGCGGCTTTACACAAGGTGTTAGCCGTGTCGACCATGTCGTCGATCAAAACGCAGCTGCGCCCTTTGACATCTCCAATGATATTCATCACCTGAGCGACGTTTGCTTTGGGGCGACGTTTGTCGATAATCGCCAAGTCAACACCAAGGCGTTTGGCCAAAGCACGCGCCCTAACCACACCGCCAATATCTGGTGAGACCACCATTAAATCGGGGTCTTCAAGCTTACGAATTTCATCCAACAACACAGGCGAACCGTATATATTATCGGTTGGGATATCGAAAAACCCCTGAATTTGATCAGCGTGTAAATCCATAATCAACACACGATCTGCGCCGGCGACGGTAATCATCGACGCTATCATTTTAGCGCTGATCGGCACCCTCGAATTTTTGGGTCGACGATCTTGGCGAGCGTAGCCATAGTAAGGCATTACAGCGGTAATACGTTGCGCAGATGAACGCTTGCACGCGTCGATCATTAACAATAGCTCAATCAGATTTTTGTGGCTGGGGGCGCAGGTTGACTGGATGATAAAAACATCGCGGCCGCGCACATTCTCTTCAATCTCAATGGCAATCTCGCCATCGCTGAATTGCTCTACTCGAGCTTTTCCTAGAGGCACCTTCAAATAATCGGCAACTTGCGCCGACAGCACCGGATTCGCATTACCGGTAAATACCAAAAGATTGTCTATAGCCACTTTGAGCTCCCCTGATTTTTTATTATTAGCGAGATTTGGATTCTAATACAGTTGTTGGTTCAAACCCAGTTCGAACAACTCAGTAAACGAGGTTTGTTTGATACTTTAATAAATAGTCTTCGATCTGAGTGATAAAACTAAAGATCAAAAAAGTAATCGCTTTAAAATCAGTGTATGGGCATTAAAAGAAATGGCTGGGGTGGAAGGATTCGAACCTTCGAATGCCGGGATCAAAACCCGGTGCCTTAACCACTTGGCCACACCCCAGTGTGTTTCGTTCTTGTGAACCAACCGAGCCAGCTTAAAATGCTGTCTCAATTTTAACCGACGAAGATTCTCTTCATTGGTCTTAGCGCACGTAAATCGGCTCTCATTGACTCGTGTCATGTATCTCCTTGCCGATGCCTAAATTTTATCAACTTAGCTCATATAAAGGGTGAATATTTAGCCCTTTGGCAATGAAACCGCTGGTATTCGCAGGCTTTTGGTCAATGATGGCTTGGGCTTGGGCTTTACTAGCCACTGCGGCGAACACACATCCGCCAGACCCAGTCATTCTCGCCAAAGCAAATTGCGACAACCAGTCGAGACAAGCGCCAATCTGTGGATACGTGTCAACCGCAATGGCTTGCAATTGATTTTCCCCAAACTGAATCTGCGCCGAGCTCTCGAGAGCGCGTATTTTCTTCATCCGACCCCTTGGTGTCAAATTTTTATTTGAAAAAATCTCTTTTGTTGAAACCATCACCTCTGGCGCTAAAATCACATACCAAGGCTCGGCCAATTCTATCGGCGTTAATTGCTCACCCACCCCTTCCGCCCAAGCCGCATAGCCCATCACAAAAACGGGGACATCTGCTCCAAGCCTTAATCCCAACTCAGCCAATTTAGGCCTTGGTAAACCGATGCCCCATAAATGATTAAGAGCCAGTAAAACCGTCGCCGCATCAGAGCTGCCGCCGCCAAGCCCTCCGCCTTGCGGCAAACGCTTAAGCAAGTTGATTTCAACCCCAGAACCGTTTGTTGCCAAGGGTTGAAGCAAGCGTGCTGCGCGCAGACAAAGATCATCTGCCTCACTAAAATCGGCATGATAAGCGCGTGTAACATTGCCGCTTTGGTTCAAAGAAAACGACAATTCATCGCCGTAGTCTAAGAACTGAAATATCGTTTGCAACAGGTGATAACCATCAGCCCGGCGACCGACGACATGTAAAAACAGATTGAGCTTGGCCGGCGCTGGCCAAAGTTTGGGCTCTACCATTGCCAGTTCTTGGTGACTAATTTCACCTTGGCAGCACGCTGATGCCCTTCTGGTAACAATCTTAGAGCCGTGATTTTTCGAGGCATTTGTTGCCCATTGTAATCTCGATAATCGGTATAAGTGATTTGCCAACCCAGCTGTTCGAGCCGAAACAGTTGATTTTGATCATCGAGTTGATACCGAAAAGGCGAAGAATCTTTGGGTTTCAAAAAGAGCCAATCGCTCAACGCCTCAACAGGTATTGGCCAACCGACAATACGATTGATCAAAGACTCCACATTACGGCCTTGATGACGCACCCCTTTGTTGTCTGAAATCACAGCGCCAAATTGATCATACTCAATGCGTACCGCGCCAAAACCGAGCGGGCCAAATAAACGGATGGCATTCGATTGATCTGCGAACCGCCAATCAATTGAGGCCTGATCGCGCCGTTCCTTGGTGGTAACACCGACCTTGGCCGTGTATTTCCATGAAGGGTTACTTTTTAGACGACTCGCTTTGGTGAAATATTCGCTGTCGGTAAACCAGTTACGGCCGCTATGATCCACTACCTTAGGCGGGGTCGCGCAAGCACCCAGCGTGAGTAAGGCGAGAGATAACCACAAAAAGGATGCCTTAGGCAGCTTAATCATTATTGCTTTGTCCGACACAGTAAACTCGCTGCAACTATATCAGCATACGCTCGCTGAGCCACCTAACCAATACCCCGGTAGCTTGGAGCACTTATGCTTCGGGCAGTGCTTGAAGGTCGACCTCATAGCGCTCTAAGGTCTCGAGCAGAGCCGGGTGTTTTTCATCTAAGGTGTAACCCCGCCTCCAAATATCCAAGGCTTCGTCTTTGGCTCCCGACGCCCAGAGCGCTTCGCCTAGGTGAGCTAAAATTTCTGCGTTGTCGTCTTCTTCAGCCGCGCGGCGCAGGAACTTTATCGCCCCATCCAGATCATTCAAGCGAAACAAAACCCAGCCCATGCTGTCGAGAATGTGGGCGTCATCTGGGCGAATCTCAAGGGCCGCCTCAATCAACACTTTGGCCTCTTCAAACCGATCGGTCTGATCGGCCAAAGTATAACCAAGCGCATTCATGGCGTTAGCATTAGTCGGCTCAAGTTTAATGACCTGGCGCAAATCCTGCTCGGCTAAATCTACTTGATTCACCTCTGCGGCGACGAGAGCACGAGCGTATAAAAGCTGCACTTCGTCTGGCAAAAACACCAAGGTTTCGTTCATCGAAGCCAACGCTTCTTGGTACTCATGAGCGTCCATCAAAAGATAGTGTCGAGTCAGCGCAATTTCGATGTATTCGTTGCGATTGCGAGGTTGCAAAGCCCGCAGCGTATTCACCGCCATGCGATGCCCTTGCGTTTCATTGCGCATGTTGGCGACTTGAATCTGCGCACGAACATACAACTCGTCGCTCTGGATATCATTAAACAAACGCTCTGCGGTTACGTATTTCTTATCGATCACCGCCAATCGAGCCAGCGACCAACGAACATTGTCGTTATTGGGCTCTTCTCGCAAGGCGCGGCGGTAGTGCTTGGCCGCCGCAGCACTGTCTTCCAATTGCTCAGCCAAATTGCCCGCGTACTGCAGAGCGTCGGCGTCTTTTGGTGCATCGTCAATGACGCCCAACATGGTTTGATACGCTTGCTGATAGTTCTCTTGGCGAGACAACTCGGCTGCGTGGCTGATGCGCATGCCCACTGATTTGGGGTTGTCTTCTACGAACTGAGCAATAAACGCTGCGCGCTCGTCGAGCTTGTTTTGGGTTTGCAACAGCCGAGCCTTCATTTGGGCAGCCAAATCCCATTGTGGCCGCAGGCTCAGAGCGCGATCGGCCCAAGTGTTGGCCTGCTCGTAGGCTGCGAAATGTTCCGCGACAAACGCCGAGCTAGTGTGTACTTGCGCCGACTCTGGATGCGCTTGGGTTAATTGCTCGACGATCGCCAGCGCGCCTTCGCTGTTACGTTGGCGCACTAATAGGCCTGCAACTTCGCGGATATAACGATCGATATCGAGGTTTTGCGTTTGCTGCTTAATAGTCTGGATTGCCTGATCAATTTTTTGATCGCCAACCAGGGCCACCAACTTCATATCTCGGGCGGTACGATTATCTGGTTGTAAATCGGCCCATAATTTGGCCGCCGTTGCCGCCGAGGTGTGATCGCGTTGTTGCAAAAACATCATCGTCGCCAACCTTGCCAAGCGATGATCGTTGGTTCTCTCGGCCACACTGAGCGCTTTACTGGCCGCTTGTTGCCAATCTTGCTGCATCGACGCCAGATTCATGACTAAGAGATCACTTAAATCATCCGCAGACAATTCCAGCAACGGCAAATCAGGGTCGATTTCACTGCCCTGTCCAAGGTCAAGCTGATCACTGTTTGCGACCACAACCGCATCTTCACCTACCGCTTCATCAAGCGCAGACTCTTGATGACTGTTCTCAAACGATTGTGGCAGCTTATTTGCACAGGCCGACAACATCACTAACAACAGTGTTGGCATAAAAAAGCGCGCCGACAACGGGCGAAAACACCGCAACAGCTCGGCAAGGGAATTTCTTATTTGAAAGAGGAAAGTCATTGTTTTGATTATATACTCTACGAATTCGTTAAACACACACCTTATCGACTCTTGCAATGCGCGGCATCGGCCGTTAAAAAGCATCTTGAGCGAGCCTTATTACCCTTTATGGGATAGTTATCATGAGCATGCAGTCCAGCCTTACCGTGTTTGCCATCGCGTTGGGTTTTATTTTATTTGGCTACTTGAGCCTCGTTCGACTCATCGCCAAACACGCGTTTTCACGATGGTCATTGCGCGACTGGGGCCGCAGCCTTACCAGCGGCCAATTACTCAGCAATTTAGGCAGTTCAGCCTTGTTTGTCAGTATTCCAGCCACCAGCCTGATGCTCTATTGGGGCTGGGGGCCAGCATTATTATGGTTAATCGCATTTCATCTGATTATCGAAGCCTTAACTCATCTCAAACTCAGTGAACCTAATAACACGCCCACCATCGCCGACCACCTTCTGCGTAATGATCGCGCTTGGTTGGCCAGCTTAGAACAAGGTTTTATTCAGGTTTTCTTTTTGCTTTCTATGGGCGTGGTAACCGCCTTGCTCGCTACTTTAATAGACCGACAATCTGGGCTTTTGTTTGCACTGCTTTTTCTGCTACCCGCTAGAGCCTTGTTTCGACATCCACAAAATGCCTTACCTGTGTGGTTAAAAACCCTAGGAGCGATTGCGTTGTTTGTCTTAGGGATTGCCGTGAGCAATCAACTGGGCTTTTCGATCTACGGTGATTGGGCACCTGCGGGAAACTGGCTTCCTTGGCTGAATTTTCGCAATCCTACAGTCATCGCTCTAGTCTTGGTTATTGCGGTATTTCAAATCGAGAAGAACACCGGCTTTAAGCATGACCTCGCAAAGTTTGCCGGGGGCATCATTGTTGCTTTCTTAGGCGCCATGCTGATTTATCTAGTTTGGTCGCAACCAACATTGGATGCGCCATTGAATGTAAGCGGTGGTGACAGCAGCAAGCTGCCAAGCTTTTGGGGCCTACACTTATTTCTATTTACCGGGTTTGCCAGCCTTATTATTCGGCTCTTAAACGAAGAAGACAATGAGATGAAACGCGGCCAAAGCCAGTTCGCCCGCCTACAAATAAGTGGTTTAGTGTATTGTCTATTTTTGCTGTGTTTGCTGTTTAGTTTAGCCGGCGCCCTCGGTATCGGCGCATGGAAAAGCCACTATCTGGATTGGGGCCAAAGCCTGAACATTCTTGAACATTTGAACCTTGCGATTACCAGCTCGCTAGTGCTGTTGGGTTCGCAAGCGCAATCGGGTTCAATTCTGCACACCATACTATTGACCGCGCTGTGTATTACCGGCTTTAGTTTTATGTTGAACTGCGCAAATCAGCTAAGCCTAGAAGAGAGCGAACAAGAATCCATTCTCAGCCTAGTTATTGAATCTAAGTTACCGCAAGCCTGTTTGGTATTTCTGAGTAGTTGTTACTTCATTGAGTACGGCGTGAGTATTGACGTATGGTTTATCATTGGTATGTTGGCGTGGTTTCTTTGTTGCCATCTTGGCCTAGGCATGTGTTTATCCGCGACCAAAGCCAGTTGGGTTAATAGCCTCTGGCAATGCGTATTAGTCATCTTGGTAGCGGCCGGGGCCTTGCAGATCACCATTCTGACCATTGGATGGCTGCGTGATGGCCACGTGGTTTATGCCATTTGTGCTATCTTGATCTTGCTTGCTTGCTGCCTCTTATGGTGGCGCGATGTGCCAAAGCTGCGCCGCAAGTCCGATAAATCGGATGAACTCGAGGGCTTGCTCGACTAAGCACTTAGACACGCTATTATGACTGCGCTCGGCGCATAAAATTCATCATTAAACCTTATTCGCCTCGTATTTAACTCGGTTATGAATGTTCTCTCAGTCGGCCTAAATCACACCACCGCGCCAGTCGCAGTGCGTGAGCGTGCGGCCGTGACCGAACACCATTTAGACGAGGCACTTAAAGACATTAGCGCCTGCCGAGGAATCGACGAAGCCACGATCCTGTCGACTTGTAACCGTACTGAGGTGTATTGCCAAGTCGCCGAACAAAACACACAAATCGTACACCAATGGTTTTGTGACTTTCATGAACTCTCGCGAGACGAAGTGGATGTGTATCTCTACTCGCATCCGGGGCAAGAGGCGGTTAAGCACGCATTCCGCGTGGCCTCGGGTCTCGATTCAATGGTACTAGGTGAGCCGCAAATACTGGGGCAAATGAAAACCGCTTTCGCCAAGGCGCATAAAAGCGGGAATACCGGTAAAATTTTAAACCGATTGTTTCAGCACACTTTTTCGGTTGCCAAAGAGATTCGCACGAATACTGAGATTGGCAACAATGCCGTTTCAGTGGCTTACGCCGGGGTTAATCTGGCCAAACAAATCTTCGCGGACATCAAAGATCAAACGGTGTTGCTGGTTGGCGCCGGTGAAACCATTGAACTCACCTGCCGACATTTACACGCCCAAGGTGTGCGACGCATGATCGTTGCCAACCGCAGCCTAGAACGCGCTGAACGCCTTAGTAAAGAATTTGGCATAGAAGCGATTTCTCTACACGAGTTACCGACAAGGCTACCTGAAGCCGACATGGTGTTTTCCTCCACCGCCAGCACTTTACCTATCTTAGGCAAAGGAGCTTTTGAAAGCGCGCTTAAAAAGCGCAAGAACCGCCCTATGCTGGTGGTTGATTTGGCCATTCCAAGAGATGTTGAAAGCGAAGTTGGCTCGCTTAATCATGTGTACCTGTATACCATCGATGACCTGAAACAGGTCGTCGACGAGAATTTAGCGGCGCGCAAGCAAGCCGCAGTGGAAGCCGAAAAAATTGTCGAGCAGCAATCGTCGGCTTTCATGGATTGGTTTACAAATTTGCAATCACTGCCTACCATTCGCCAGTTGCGCCATCGCACCAACACCATCACCGATGCCGAACTCGCCAATGCGCGCCGGCGTTTACTCGCTGGTGACGACCCGGCTGTCGTGTTGGAGTTGTTTGCTCACGCCGTCAGTCAAAAGTTCATGCATCAGCCAACTGAGGCTTTACGTCGCAGACGAGACGAAGCTTTGCTTATTGCCGCCAAAGAGTTATTTGGCTTAGAAGACTAAGCTTAGAAGACTAAATAGGTACGGTACAAATTTTTGGGCAAGCTAACCGCACTAAACATCCTTTGAGATAACACAGTGAAAGATTCCATTCGTATCAAACTTGAAAATCTGGTCGACCGCCAAGAAGAACTAAACGCGCTTCTGTCGGACCCGGCGACCATGGCCGATCAAAACGTGTTTCGCAAACTCAGCATTGAGCTTTCTGAAATCGGCCCAGTGATTGAAAACTTTCAAGAATATCGTGAGCTAGAAGACGACGCCGACGCCGCGCAAATGATGCTCGAGGAAGACGACAAAGAAATGCGCAAAATGGCCCACGACGAATTAAGCGAAATCAAAGAGCGCCAAGAAGTCCTCCTTGCTGGCTTGCAAAAATTATTACTGCCAAAAGACCCAAATGACGACAACAATATTTACCTAGAGATCCGCGCAGGCACGGGCGGCGACGAAGCCGCTATTTTTTCCGGCGACTTGTTCAAAATGTATTCCACCTACGCCGAAGGCCAAAAATGGCGAGTCGAAGTACTCAGTAAAAGTGATGGCGAACACGGCGGCTACAAAGAAATTATTTCGCGCATCGAGGGCCATGGTGCTTATTCAAAGCTCAAATTTGAATCCGGTGCGCATCGCGTTCAACGCGTCCCCGAAACCGAAACCCAAGGCCGAGTGCATACTTCAGCCTGCACTGTTGCCATTTTGCCCGAAGCCGACGAAGTGGGCGACGATATGGAAATAAATGCGGCTGATTTGCGAATCGATACCTATCGAGCCTCGGGATCCGGTGGCCAGCACGTCAACAAAACCGATTCAGCTGTGCGGCTCACTCACTTACCCACCGGCACCGTCGTGGAATGCCAGGATGAGCGCTCTCAGCACAAGAACAAAGCCAGAGCGATGTCTATGCTCAAAGCCAGAATTCTCGATGCCGAACGCCAAGCCCTCGCTGCCGAACAAGCGCAAACTCGCAAAAGCTTGGTTGGCAGTGGTGATCGCTCGGAACGAATTCGGACCTACAATTACCCGCAAGGCCGAGTGACAGACCACCGAATTAATCTGACGTTGTATAAACTTGATACCGTTATGGCGGGCGACTTGGGCCAAGTGATCGACCCGCTTACCACTGAGCATCAGGCCAATCTATTGGCCGAGCTTGGTGATGACGCCATGTAAACATGCTCACTTACCGAGCCTTACTTGACGATGCGGCTCATACTTTATACGAGAGCTGCGACACGCCGCGCATCGACGCCGAAGTACTATTGCAACACGTCTTGCAACAACCTCTTGCATGGTTGATTGCCAATGGTGACACTGCCGCAACCCAAGACCACAGCAAACGTTTTTATGATCTAGTAGCCCAGCGTCTTAGTGGCCAGCCCATTGCCTATTTACTGGGTTATCGAGAATTTTGGACCTTGAACCTTACGGTCAATGAACATGTGCTGATTCCACGGCCCGACACGGAATGCCTCGTCGAGGCCGCACTGGAAAGACTCAACAAAGAAGAACCCTCCCGGCTATTGGATTTAGGAACGGGCAGCGGCGCGATTGGCCTGGCTTTGGCCAAAGAGCAACCGCTGGCTAAGGTTCTCGCAGTGGATTACTCCACCGACGCTCTGGCCGTGGCAAAAGCTAATGCGCTTAGCAACCACGTTAGCAATATCGAATTTGCCCAAAGCGATTGGTTTAGCAATGTCGATCGGCACCCAGGCTTTCACTTAATTGCCGCCAACCCACCCTATGTGGCAGAAGGCGATGCGCATCTTGAGCAAGGCGATTTGCGCTTTGAGCCCAAAATGGCGCTTAGCTGCGGAAACAATGGGCTTAGCGATCTAACAACTATTATTGAATCGGCCAAAGATTATCTGCTCTCTCACGGTTCATTATTGCTAGAGCATGGTCATGAGCAATTTAGCGACGTTGAACGCCTGTTGAAAGATAATGGCTATCGCGATATTGAGCTCTATAAAGACCTCAACCAACTCCCTCGATGCACCGCGGCGATATGGCCAGGCTAGACTTTTTTGCGGAAGCGCATCGCATCATTTTGCTCAATGATGTGCGATCTAAATGCGAGGCAACGCAGCGTTTGCATGAGCAGTTTGATGACTGCGACTTTCACCACGACGCCGAAGTCAAAACTATTGACTGCCCTGGCTACCCTTCGCAACTAACACTGGTGGCTCCACGAGAGCTAAAACGGCGCGGCATGCAAAGCCAGCTTGGCCGCAATACCCTATTGCATGCGGTGGCTCACATTGAGTTCAACGCGATTAATCTAGCGCTCGATGCGGCGTATCGGTTCCGTAATCAACCGCAGGATTTTTATCGCGACTGGCTCAGTATTGCTGCGGACGAAGCGCGCCACTTCCGCCTGCTGCAAGATTATTTACAAGCGCACGATTGCGACTATGGTGATTATCCAGCGCACAATGGCTTGTGGGAAATGGCCGTACAAACCCAAGACGACATTGTTGCGCGCATGGCTTTGGTGCCCAGAGTTTTAGAAGCCCGAGGTTTGGATGTGACACCGGGCATGATTCAGCGGCTAGAAGGTGTTAACGATCAAGCCGCCGTGGATATTCTAAAGATCATATACCAAGATGAAATTCAACACGTTTATACCGGCTCAAAATGGTTTAAACACCAATGTCATCAGCTAAGTTTGGAGCCGCGCTCGACGTTTGAGCTGATGGTCGACACACATCTACATGGGCAACTGCGTGGGCCATTTAATTTGGCGGCTAGATTAAAAGCCGGTTTTGACGAAGAAGAAATGCAGCGTTTGGAACACAAAAGCCTCAACCGCTGAAAAATCCAAGCTCAGTCATTGCTAGTCTACAAAACAAGCTTGCAGCCTTCCTAAGATGCAGGCCAATCGTATTAATATCTTTTCAGGAGCTTATCGTTCATCTTTATCTTCATTAACTTTTGTTGCAATTAGGAATTGAGTCGCGGTGAATACCCTAAGGTGGTTGTCGAGTCATTACACCCCAATGCATTTAGCTTCGACTCATTGGTTTTACCTATAACCAAACACACCCGTGCTTAACAATAAAGATGATCTTACATAATCTCCACAGACTATCGCACCGCGTGCCAATTCGTTGGTGGCCTGTCGCAGCACTGTTTGCTGCTCTGGTCTCGAATCCGATTTTTGCCCAAGAAATAACATCAGCCAAAACCCAAGCTCCGGTAATCAAGCAAACGGCTCAAAAACAAAGCGCAAGCTTACAGCCGATCATTCAATTTGTGTTAGGCCAAGATGGCATTAGCACCACCCCACGCGATCCAAACGTTCGAACCTTTCCGAAAACTGCGGGGCCCGATAAAAACCCGTTAAAGGGATGGAACTCGGGCTCTTACAATGACGCGCCAGAATCTTCGGTGGGTTATCAATACCTTCCGTGGAGAGAGTTTGAACCTCAAAATGGCCAGTTTAACTTCGACAATGTTGAAAGCATTATGGCCCGCTTTGGCAGTCGAGGCCGACACGTTGTGCTAAGGCTTTACTGCGATTGGCATGGTGAAGAACAAGAGTCTCGCGGCTGCCCCGATTGGATTTACTCCGAAGTTGGAGTCGCGCGCTTACGCGGCTCCAATGGTCGCTACATGACCGACTTTAATGACCCCAAATATTTGCGTGAAGCGAGCCAAGCAATTGCCGCCTTAGGCGAACGATACGACACAGACCCGAGAATCCACTCTTTTCAAATTGGAGTCTTAGGCTATTGGGGAGAATGGCATACCTATGACTTTAACCCAGGTGGCGAAGCGTATGACATTACTCGCGAGAGTCAGGAGCAGATATTAAGTGCTTATCGAAACGCCTTTCCCACCGCAAAATTAGTCGCTCGTTATCCGTGGGTTGCCATATTAGATGAGGCCAGAGACCTTGGTTTCCACAATGACTTTTTTCATTCTAATAGCGGGCACAGTGATGAGTTTGATGATGCGGTAGATGCGGGAGAGAAATGGCGACTGGGCCCCATTGGAGGCGAAATGCCACCGGTATTGACTGCAGCTGATTACATCAAGTTGTATCAAACCTCAAAAGGTACATCCATGATTCGCACCGGGCGATATTCAACTATGAAACCGGAAACCATAGCGCCTGAACATCGCGCCTCGCATATGCGGCTGCATCGCTTAATGGGTTACAACTTTCAAATTAACCGAGCGGTGTTTGCAAGCCAAACCAGTAACTCGCTACCCGTGAGAGTTGACCTGCGAAATATCGGAGTCGCGCCCTTGTACTACGATTGGCAGGTGCAGTTTGGCTTGCTTGAACAAAACTCAAACGCGCGCCTGATACAAGATGCCGATTCGCATGATCTCACGCAACACATGCCA
>CALAKU010000011.1 GCA_937922925.1 uncultured Arenicella sp.
GCGACAAAGTGAATACGGAAAAGGCGATGCCTCCGACCCCAAGTTAGGAGAAATACTGCATCAGTTCGGCATCGACCCCGATGAAGTCGGGCGCATGACGATAGACGGCATCAAAAACCAAGATTACTACATCATCACGCACTCGAATATCCGCGACCTGGTCGATAAACGGCATAGAGAAGCGAGCTTGGCTCTGGATAAGACCGATGCTTGGCATCAGCGAGTAAAGAGGTAGTAAGCTTAGATCGGGCTTGTGATTGCTAGTGGCTCGTAGTCGGCACTCAAGACTTTGCCCTGTTTAAAGCGGTTAGGCTGGGCGCTGGATAAAATTTTAAGAAGACCTGTGTCTAAGTCGATATAGAAACTTATCTTTGGATAATAGTAGATGCCGTAAAAGGATTATGGTGTGCATTTACATATTGCTTGAGAGCTGAATCGAAAGACTCGCGCCGCTTCCATCTTTTTAACAATCCATACTCGTTCAAGATTTCATTAACCACAGTTTAATAAAATCGATAGTTCTCGATGTCGGCGTGATCAATCATTTGATAAAAGTCGTGTAAGCGCCAGGGCATGATGACGCCTGCGCGGCCGTGTTCATTTACGTAGTAGCCGCCTCCCCCTTGTTCGTCTTCCCACAGTAAGTGTTGCATGGCGGCGTCTATTTCTTGATTGTATTTCGAGTAAGCTTCTTCCGTGACTTCGATGGTTTTTTGATCTTGCTCTAGCATGTGCGTGATCAACTCGCCGATATAACGAGCAAGGCATTCGACGATGGAATGAAATGAGCCTGCGCGGGCTTGTGCGTTTGGCCCGTACATCATAAAAAAGTTGGGGAAGCCGGGGACGGTTAAGCTTTTGAAGGCGCGGGCGCCGTCTTTGGCCCAGGCTTGTTCGAGTGATGTGTTATCGACACCTTGATAGCGCACCGGCCACATGTATTGCGAGACTTTGAAGCCAGCACCTAGCACGATTAAATCCACCGCGTGTTCAATATCATTATTGTCGATGATGCCGGTTTCGGTAATCTCCTTAATGCCTTCGCTCACAAGCTCTACGTTGTCGCGTAAGAGCGTGTCGTACCAGCTATTGTCGATAACGAGGCGTCGAGACATGGGCGAATGGTTTGGTACCAGCTTGTCGAATAGCTCTGGCTTTGCTGACACTTTAGCGCGAATAAACTCGGTGAGTGATTCTCTTAGCTGCTGATTTTTGGCGTTGACTTTGCCACCGCCAGCAACCCACTCTGGATCAAGTTCATGTAAGTCTTGCATGTTGATTTCTGAAATCGAATTGGCGTAAATAAACCAACTTCGATAACCCGGCATGTGCTGAAGCAGCCACTGAACTTCTGGAGGAATCGTGTCGTGGTATCCGTTGATCGGTGTGACCCAATTGGCGGTGCGTTGAAAAATACTTAAGTGAGCGGCCTTTAAGCCAAGGTCTCTGGCCAATTGTGTGCCGGTAGACCCAGTTCCGATAATCGCGACATTCTTGCCTTGATAATCAAAATCGTGATTCCACTGAGTGGTGTGAAACATCTCGCCTTTATAGCGATCAATGCCCGGAATATCAGGAATTTTGGCCGTGCCAAATAAGCCGCTGGCGCTGATGACAATATTCGATTGATAAGCTTCGATTTCGCCAGATGCGTTTTCAAGCGACAAATCCCAGCAGGCGTCAGCCGCATTCCACTTGGCGTCTTTTAAACTGGTTGAGAAGCTGATATTGCGGTTGATCTGGTACTTGTCGGCAATGTGATTGGCGTAGTCGAGCAACTCTTTTTGCGGTGCGAAAAAGCTGTTCCATGGGTAGTCTTTCTCGAACTTATATTGATACGAGAACGAGGGCACATCGACTCTGGCTTCGGGGTAGTCGTTAATATGCCAAGTGCCGCCTAAGGTGGGCAGGCGTTCGATCATGCGATACGCAATGCCTAAGCGATCCAGTTGAATCGCCATGGCCATGCCGCTAAAGCCAGAGCCGATAATGGTGACCTTGAAGTCGTCTATGTCTGACGAGGGCGGCTTGTTTTTCCAAACTGCATTGCGCGGGAACTCGGCAAACCCAAGCTCCTCAAAACCGTAATCGAGTTCGGCCTCGTTGGGTTCTTTGCCGGTGTAGAGTGTGATCAATTCTTTGGTTTGTGCTTTGCTTGGTTCGGCTAACTCTTTGGCATTGCTGCTCAGAAAGTCTGCGGCTTTTTGCCGAATCTCATGATGATGCTCTTTGGGCACCACAAAGGTACTGAGTGCCCCACCGCGTACAAAGTGTTCTTTAACCGGCATCGCCGCCAAACTTGGGTCTTTGGTTTGATGATAAAGCGCTACCCGCAAAACATTGACGCTGGCGAATTTTAAGATGTGCTCTATTTGTTCGCGATCTAAAGATGATCGGCCATCCAGTAAGTCATCGGCGATTGGAGAAGTCATTGAAGGTTCTTGGCTTAAGAGCAGTAGCGTATTTGATTAGAATAATACATTACTGTACTATACGATACAAATATGTATCATACATTAAACTAAGCTCTTTGAAGAACTATCAAGAATTATGAGGAACTATGGCTGAACAAACGCCCCATGGCGTCATTACCCAGAGCGATATTGAAACGCAACGCGAGCTAATTGGTTTAGATGAGATCAATTCGGGGCAAGAGTTTCATTCACAAATTTATGAAGATGCGATTCGTAATTTCGCGCTCAGCATTGGTGACGATAATCCGCTGTATTGTGATGCTGACTACGCCAAATCGACTTGTTGGAAGGGCGGTGTGGCGCCGCAGATTATGACTGCGGTGATCAATACTCCACTGAAGGGTCAGCGCATTCCAAAAGAAATCAAAAAGAAAACCTATGGGTTGTTTAAGGGTTGCCAAACCTTTGTGTCGGGCGGCACTTGGCATTGGTATCAGCCGATTGTGCCGGGCGATAAGATCTATAGTTTTGAAGGCGAAGAGTCAATGCAGGTCAAAGAATCGGAGTTTGGTGGCACCACGGTTCACATTGTTCATCGTTACGTAAAGTTCAATCAACGCGCAGAGGTAATCGGCGTTTATCGTATGCTGCGTATTTTAAGTGAGCGTAAAGAAGCTAAGAAAAAAGGCAAATACAAAGACCTTGAATTAGGCCAATATGACGACGACGCGATTGCCGAGATTAATGCAAACTATTTAAACGAAACACCGCGTGGTGCCGAGCCTCGACTGTGGGAAGACATCAACGAAGGCGATGAGTTGAAGACCTTGCAAAAAGGCCCGCTCACGATGACCGACATTATATTAACTCATTGCGCGGGTTACGGTTTCGCCCCGTATCGTATGTTGGCCACGTCTCGAATCGCCGCTAAAGACCGTGCGAAGATGCCGCGCATGTACATTAATAATGCGCGAGGCATTCCAGATACCGCAGCTCGAGTGCATTGGGATACGCAAGCCGCCAAAGAAGTTGGCAATCCCGAGGCCTATGATTGGGGTCTGTTGCGAGAGTTTTGGTTGTACCACGCGATCAGCGATTGGATGGGCGACGATGCCTTTGTCGTGAGCATGCACGATGAGATTCGTAAATTTAATTATCTGGGCGACTTTCAAATTTTGAGTGGCAAGGTACTAAAAAAGTATCAAGACGAGGGCATGAATTTGGTTGATGTGTTCGTATACGCAATCAATCAACGCGGCGAAGAAACGGCTACGGCCAAGGCGACGATATCGTTGCCGTCAAAGGGCGAACGCTGCACTCTACCAAAGGTGCCTGAGGACTTAAAAACCAAAGCCGCCGAATTTATGGCCGAGCATAATCGCCTAACAAGCGGAGGCTAATGGTGTCAGACTCGACAAAGCCGCTAAGCCTCAGCGAGTTAGCCGACTATCCTTATCGTGAGCTTTTGTTCGTACGCCCTGAGCTACAGATTAAAAAGCATGAAGATGGATCGATCTTGCTTGAATCGCCGATCGCCTTAAAGCCGCTTGAGAAAAGCATTCCGCATTTATTCAAACGACAGGCTCAACGTTTTCCGAATCGAGTGTGGCTTGCTGAAAAATCACCTAGTGGTGGATGGTCAGAACTAAGCTATCAAGAGTTTGATCAACGCTCAGACAGCATCGCGCAGTGGATGTTGGATCGTGGTTTTAATCAAGCAACTCCGTTGATGGTGTTATCCGAAAATTCGCTGGCTCACGGCTTGATGATTATGGGCGCCATGAAAGCGCAGGTGCCGGTTGCGTCAATTAGCGCGCCGTATTCCTTAATGGATGCCTCGCTATCCAAGTTGAAAATGGTGACGGCCAAGCTCCAGCCTACTCTTGTGTTCGCACAATGCGCAGAGCGCTATGCGAACGCGCTGAGTGAACTTGATGAGGGTCAGCGCACTTTGATTGTCGCTAATAAAGCACACGATGATTTGATCGACTTCGATTCGATCTTAACCACGCCGGTGGTCTCAGTAGAGCAATCCATTGAGCAGATAACTCATGACACCATTGCCAAAACCATGTTTACTTCGGGTTCGACAGGCACGCCTAAATGCGTAGTGCAAACGCAAGGTGTGTTGTGCAGCCAAGTAGCCGGTATAGAGTCGATCTCAGTCAACAACGACCCCGAGAACTATTCACCAATCTCTTTGCAATGGATGCCATGGAGCCATGTGTCGGCGGGCAACATTTCGTATCACGAGGCCATACTCAAAGGCGGCGCAATTTACATTGATGATGGCAAACCCATACCGGGTTTATTCGATAAAACCATTGATAACTTGCGAGGTTTATCGACCAGTGTTTTTGGTAGCGCACCATTGGGGTTAAGTTGGTTGGCAACGGCCTTAGAAAATGATTCAGGCTTACAGGCGGTATTTTTTAAAAAACTCGAAGCCATTGCCTATGGTGGCTCGGCCTTACCAGAAGACATTGCCACGCGTATTCAACGCTTAGCGGTTGCCAATACAGGTAAGCGAGTGCCCTTGATCAGTATGTACGGTTCAACCGAAACTCAAGGCGTGACCGCCACCTACTGGGCAACAGAAATTCCCGGCGTGATAGGTTTGCCCATGCCGGGTATGCAAATCAAGCTAGTGCCGGTGGCGAGTAAGCTCGAAGTTAGAGTCAAGGGCGGCACCGTGATGCGCGAGTATCTTGGTGACAAACAGCTCACTGAAGATTCCTTTGATGAGCAAGGCTTTTTTAAATTAGGCGACGCCGCACGCTTTGCCGATGCGTCAGACCCATTGCAAGGTTTGGTATTCGATGGGCGCATCAGTGAAGACTTCAAGCTGCTTTCAGGTACCTGGGTATCCACCGTTAACGTTAAATCAAAGCTACTTAAATCAGCGGGCAAGCTTTTGCGCGACGTAGTTGTATGCGGTGAAAATCAACTCTTTGTGAGTGCCTTAGCGTGGCTAGATAAGTTAGCAGCTCAAGCGCTTGTCGGTGAACTTGCCATAGGAGAGTTGATTCAACATCCAGCCTTGCAAGAGGCTTTGCAAGCCAGCTTGGACGATTACAATGAGCAAAGCCAAGGTTCGTCAATGAAGGTGAAAACACTGGTTTTACTCACAGAGGACGCGTCAATGGCCGCGTCTGAGGTCAACGAGAAAGGCTATGTGAATACCAAAGTGGTGGCGCGAAATCGTCAATCCGTATTAGACGCGGTTTATGCTAGTGACGATGGTTTGGGCGTTATCGGCGAGCAAGCCCTAATGGAAGTGATAGCAACATGAGCAAAGCCAAACGGGTAGGGCAAAATGTGCGCGCCGAAAATCCACAAGTGGTTCGCACCAAACAACATATTTTGCGAGCAACCCGCGAGCTTATGATTAACCAAGGCGTTCGATCGATAACGATTGATGCGGTCTCGGTGCAAAGTGGTTCGTCTCGTTCAACCATTTATCGACATTGGGCGACGATTGACGATCTGCTCTTTAGTGCGTTTTCAGGTTTAGTTGGGCCACCTTTCGAGTCGCCCAATACAGGCGATTTCAAACAAGACTTGCTTCTAATTAACCTAAAGTACATTGAGAGCGTAGATGGCTCGGTGTGGATCCGGGTATTGCCTTCTTTTATTGAGATATCTCAAAACAATGAACATTGTGCCGAGCTATTAAGCACATTGGTCGATAATCTGCGGCGGTCGTCGAGTGATATCTTATTAAAAGCCCAACGCGATGGGCAGCTCTCAAAAAAAGCCAACATTGATTGGATCGTCGATGTGATTACCGGGCCAACCACGTATCGGATGCTGTTAAGTAAAGCGCCTTTGGACGAGCCAGGTTATCTTCAATACCTGATTGATGCCGCAACGCATGAGTTCATACTGAATTAGCGCCTATATGAATACGCAGAACTAAACACCAAGAGAAACCCTTTATGAACGACTCAAACAATATCGCGATCGTCAGCGGCGCAAGTTCGGGTATCGGCCGAGCGGTTGCTGAACAACTGACCAAGGAAGGTGTGACAACTGTGTTGTTCGACATCAATCTTGAGCACGCTCAAGAGGCCGCTTCGCAACTAAACGCAGCGGGCGGGCAAGCCTTGGCCTATCAGGTTGATATCAGTGATGAGCATCAAGTCACCAAGGCAATAGATCGGCTTGTTGATGAAGTGGGAGTTCCGAACATGGTGTGTAATTCGGCGGCCATTCAACAGTACGGGCGCACCGAGAACAGCTCATTTGATGATTGGCGACGTCTCATCAACGTAAACTTGAATGGCACGTATTTTATGTGCAAGGCATCGCTGCCGTCCTTAGTGCAAACGCAAGGCAGCTTAGTCAATATTGCCTCACTGGCGGGTAAGATTGGTTTGCCCTACGATGTCGCTTACTCCGCATCCAAAGGTGGAGTGATTGCCATGACCAAAGCGCTCGCCAAAGAGTATGCTGACCGTAATGTGCGCATCAATGCAATTGCTCCGGGAGCTGTCGATACACCGATGTACGCCACTGAAATACCTGACGACATCAACCCAAAAGTGCTAGGCGTGATTCCGCGTTCCGCGCGCGCGGCCTCAAGCCCAGAAGAAATAGCCTCCTTGATTGTCTACTTGTTAAAAGATGCGCCAGCGCCGATGACCGGCTCCATCGTCTCTATTGACGGTGCTTCTAATTAGGCCTTATGTTTTTATTGATAACGCGCTGCTTGAAACTTGGCAGTTAAAACGCATGTTTAATCTGAGCCCTTAAGCTTGCTGATAATCTCATCGGTGTGTTCGCCAAGCTCGGGGCACCCTTTTTTAACCTGAGAAGGAACGCGATTAAAATCCACTGGCGAGGCGACAGAGCGCATCACCTTGGCGTCATCTTTACCTGCAGGCAAATCGATAAACGCTCCTATATGCCGAGCTTGTTCGCTCTCTAATACTTCCTCAAGAGAATTGACCGGTGCCCACCAAATGTCGTGTTGGTCAAGTATCTGGGCCCATTGCTCACGAGTCTTGCTGGCGAATATCTCATCCAAAACCGCGATCAATTGCGCTCGATTGGCGTGCCTTGCGCGCGTTTTTTTAAAGCGCTCGTCATCGCACAACTCGGGGTGGCCTATCGCCTCAGCTAGGGCCGGCCAATGGCGACTGGCTTCTACGCACAACAGCCAAATGACTCTATTGTCAGCGGTTTTATAACAGTTTACCAAGGGGCTTTCTGAGTCGACGCGACGTTGCGGTGGTCGATAACGGTCGAACTCCATGCGCAGTGCAAAATCACACGACGCTGCATAAATACCGGCTTTGAGTAACGAGGTTTCAACAATGCTACCTTGCTTGGTCTGTGTGCGACTGTATAAAGCGGCCGTGATTCCAGACACCAATGTGATCGCGGTTATATGATCACCAAATGCCGCAGGCAAGATCGGGGGGTAACCTGTCTCGCCAGAGAACTGATGCGCTAAACCAGAGTAAGCCCAAAAAGCACCGCTGTCGTAACCGGGTCGATCGATTTCGGGGCCGCTGCTGCCGTAGCCGGTGACTTGTGCAATCACAAGCTTGGGGAATTTTTCTCGCAATTGTTCGGGCGAAATGTTGAGACGTTGCAACGCATTCGGTCGAATATTGGTGACAAACACATCGGCATCTTCGAGCAGCGAATTAAAGGTAGCCATACCGTCGTCGTCGCTGAGGTCTAGAACGATGGAGCGCTTACCTCGATTGTCCAACTCGAACGCGGGCGAGCGTCTATTCTCGATACCCAAGATAGACGCAAGCGCATTGCGCGCTGGGTCGCCGGTGGCTGGCTCCACTTTAATCACGTCCGCGCCCCAATCGGCAAGCATAGCGGCAGCGGCAGGCCCCGCTATCCACAAGCCTAGATCGACGACTTTAACGCCCTTAAGCGGAAGTGCATTTTGTGATTGTGTCATTGGAGTTTGAAGTCCTGACGGCTGCGGCTAGATGAATGATTATTATGATAGCAGAAAGCATTTTTTAAACGAAACTGTTAAGTATTCTATAAAAGTCTATAATAACGTCATTCGATTTTTGAAAAATAATCACCATGCACACAAAGTCTGACTACCAATATTGTTCAGTAGAAACACAAGGATCGGTACTTATCATTACGATTAATCGGCCAACATTACACAACGCCTTACACCCTCCAGCAAACAGAGAACTAGCCGCATTGTTCTCGGATTTTCAGGTCGACAAAAGTCTGCGGGTTGCCATTATTACAGGCGGCGGCGACCACGCCTTTTGTGCTGGTAATGATGTCAAATTTTCTGCGACCGCCTCACTCGAAGAAATGAAATTACCAGAGCAAGGGTTCGGCGGCTTAACGTCGTTTTTTGAACGCAGCAAGCCTGTGATTGCGGCAGTGAATGGCTTCGCTTACGGCGGTGGTTTTGAGATTGCGCTCGCGGCCGACCTCATTATTGCCAGCGAAAATGCTAAATTTGCATTGCCCGAACCCAAAATCGGCCTCGCCGCACTCGGCGGCGGGATCCATCGATTGTCGCGACAAATACCGTATAAAAAAGCCGTCGAAATGCTCATTACTGGCAAGAGCGTCAGCGCCGAAGAGGGCTTGGAATTGGGTTTTGTAAATCAGGTGTGCAATCCTGAAGACTTAATGGAATGCAGCTTGGCAATGGCGAGTCGAATCGAAGCGTGCTCGCCGGTTTCGATAGACGTAACCATGAGCGCATTGGCTCACGGTCAAGATAGCGCGAGTTTGGTCGAGGCGAGCAAAAACGACACTCGTTTGGCAAAAAAATTATTCACCTCAAAAGATTTTTCAGAGGGCGTAAAAGCGTTTGCCGAAAAACGCAAGCCCGTTTGGCCGGGTGAATAAATCGCAAAAGCCTTCTTAAAAGACTCCTGATTGTCAGAAACAAAAGAATACTAAGCTGTATCGTATTGTGGTTTAATCGATTGGCTTATTATCATCAGCTTTGGTCTGAGCACTCCCACTAACCAACCCACTCGACGCTATGAATATGACTTATATGAAATCTTTAGTTGCTGTTGTTGCCGCCATGTTTTGCTTGAGTTCCTTCGCAGACGAAAGCAAACCCGACCTGGCCATAATGAATGCGAATTGGAATGCAGCCTTTAATAGCCAAGATGCTGCCAAGTTAGCAACGCTCTATACCCAGAGTGGATCGCTGTCGCCCGGCAATCAACAAGTGCTCGTCGGTCGAGAAGCGATTCAAGGATTGTTTCAGAGCTTCTTTGACGCGGGCGTACACGATCACACCATCGAGGTGATTAGCTCGCATGTGCAAGGCGATCTTGCGTATCAAACATCCAATTGGAGCGCCAAAGGTGCCGCAAACAAAGAAGGCGTAAAAGCCGAACTTGGTGGTGTTTTCACTTCGGTGTTGCAACGCCAGGAAGACGGGTCATGGAAATCCATGATGCATATCTGGAACTAGGGACGGCTACTAGGCTCGAATAAACACAAGCAAGATCGAACTAGAGGCCGTTGCTTACATTAGGCATTCAAAAGGCTTGAGGATTCAAAAGAGCTAGGCATTCATCCCCGCCACATAGCCTGACGACCATGCCCACTGAAAATTATAGCCACCGAGGTGCCCAGTCACATCAAGCACCTCGCCGATAAAAAACAGCCCGGCCTGATTTTTGTGTTGCATGGTCTTAGAAGAAATGTGGTTCACATCCACGCCGCCCCGAGTGACTTCAGCGGTGCGATAGCCTTCGGTGCCAGACGGTTTAACTTGCCAGCAGTGCAGTTTGTCGGCAATGGATTTGAGCTGTGAGTCTTTGATTTCGTGTAGAGGTGTTGAGCTGAACTCCGGCCACCATCGATTAAGAAGCTCTTTGTTCAGAGATTTCGGAAAAAAGGGGCTGAGCGCGCTGGCGAGTAAGGCCTTGGGTCGGCTCTGTTTCGTGTTGATCAGTTCGTCATGCAGATTCGCATTCGGGCAAAGATCAATCTCGATTGTATTACCGGGGTGCCAGTAGTTTGAGATTTGCAAAATCGC